>USLD01000001.1 GCA_900555495.1 uncultured Slackia sp.
CTTGCCTGCGCCTTCGCGGGCTTCGGTTGCTTTATGGTATTTTTCGCCATCGTTCTGGGGAATATGGCGCAAAAGCTCGGCACGGCGCCCCTCGAGACGTACGCGCGCGGCTTCCTCGTCCTGACCGGAGGCATCCTTCTTGGAGAAGCAATTGCGCAAGGAGCAAGCCTCCTCCCTTCGCAGGTCATGGATTACAGGGGCGCCTTGTGCCTCATCGGCATGTTCGTCCTGCTGATTTCAGAATGGCAGTTCCTCGACGCAACGAAAATGGCCAGCGAGACAAGCGCCATGGGTGGTGCGGACCCGGATGAAAACCAGTCTCAGGAGAACGCCTTCGATATCGGGAAATTCGCCGAGCAATACGGCCTTTCTCCTCGCGAGCAAGACGTACTCAATCTGCTTATAAAAGGTCGATCGGTGCCTTTCATATGCGACGAACTCTTCCTTGCAAAAAGCACCGTAGCAACCCACGTAAAACACCTATACAAGAAAGTCGGCATTACCCAAGGACGCCAAGAGCTTCTCGACATCGTCGAACATTTCGAAAAATAGAGCGCTGAGTCGGCACCGCACATTCGCACTGCCATCGCTGGGCCCATGAAAATTACCGGTCTCTCCTTATCGCAGACTCCTTCAGACGCCCCGAAACCCTCAGCGGAAATCTTAGAGAGGCATCGCCGCCAATATGTGGACATGGTCCGACATGAGGTGCCCCTCGATTATCTCGATGACCTTATACTCGCAGAGCCTCCTGAGAACCTCCCCTATGTCCCTCCTGATTTGCCCGCATATCGCTTTCCGCCTATGCTTCGGCGTGAATACGATGTGGTATTTGCACATCCACTTCGTGTGCGAGAGGCTTTAGGCTTTCTGGACCATAGCCGACCACCACCTTTTCACTCGGATTTTGACGGCCTGAACATCGTCAATATCCGACAGAAAGGTGGTTTTGTAAGGCAGATTGGCATCATCTGCAAAGCGGGTGGTTGTCTCGGCGCGGCTGCGCACGCGCCAGACTTAAGCCATTAACGCAAAAGCGGGCGAAGGGAAATCCTTCGCCCGCTCGGGACTGTCGCACGCGAACGCGGTTCGCGCTATTTCTCCGGGAAGAACACCTGGAGCATCTTCTTGTCGCTCGGCTTGCCCAGATACGAACCGACCACCATGAGCACGAGCGCCACCGTGATGCCGATCACAATCTGATGCAGGCCGAACAGCTTGAAGCCGATCGCCATGGTGAAGCAATAGGTCAGCGTGCCGCCCACCATGGACGCGATCGCGCCCGTCTTGTTCGCACGCTTCCAGAACAGCGCACCCACGAACACCCAGCAGAACGCCGTTTCCAGGCCGCCGAACGCGAACATGTTGATCTTCCAGATCACGTCGGGCGGGGTGACGGCCAGCACGAACACGATGACGCCGATGCCGAACGTGGCGATCTGGCTGAAGCGCGAGACGTTTTTGTCCTGCACTTCGACGCCCTTCTCCTCGGCACGATGCAGCCACAGGTCCTTGATGATCGCGGAAGAGGATGCGATCAGCAGCGACGAAACCGTCGAAATGGACGCGGCGATGGGGCCGATGATCGCGATGCCCGCAAGCCACGGAGGCAGCGTCTGAGCGATGGCGATCGGGATGATGTTATCGACGCTTCCGCCGTATGCGGCGAGGTCTTCGGTCAGAACGCCCGCAGACAGCGTGCCCAAAGCAGTGACGCCGATCATCATGGCGCCGATGATGACGGTGCCCCAGATCATGGCCCTGTGCAGCGATTTGGTGTCCTTGTAGCCCATGCAGCGGACGACCGACTGGGGCAGGCAGAACGTCAGCACGCCCACCAGCAGCCACTGCGTGAAGTACAGGCTCAGGGGCATGGCGCCGCCGGCGAAGGGTTCGAGCAGCTCGGGACGGTTGGCCTGGATGGTGTTCATCACGTTCTCGTAGCCGCCGCCCGCGCTAAAGATGCCGCCCGCCAGCACAGCGATGCCCACCAGCATGGCGATGCCGCACAGCGCGTCGGTCACAGCCACGCCGCGGAATCCGCCGACCGCCGTGAAGATAATCACAGCCGCGCCGAACAGGAACAGGCCAGTGACGTAGGAATAGCCCGTCACGGCCTCGAACAGCTTCGCGCCGCCGACGAACTGGGCCACCATAGTGGCGGCGAAAAACAGCACCAAGATGAACGCCGCGGCCACAGCCAGCGCATTGGACTGGTAGCGCTCGCGGATCACGTCGATGACCGTGACGGCGCCGAGCTTGCGCGACACGAGCGCCATCTTCTTGCCCATGATGCCGTACAGCAAGAACAGCGTGACGACCTGCACCGTGGCCATGTAGACCCAGCCGAAGCCGACATTCCACGCCTGGCCGGGGCCGCCCACGAACGAGCTCACCGAGCCGTACGTGGCGATCGTGGTCATGGCAAGCACGAAGCCGCCCAGCGCACGGTCGCCGATGAAGTATTCCTTGACGAATCCGCCCGTCGAGGCGGCGCGCGACCTCCTGCGCACCACGAGCGCGAGGCCCAAGGCCGCCAGCAAGAATACGAGCGCAGGCACCAAGCCCGCGAGTCCGATGGCATTAGTCACGGTCGGCACCCTCTTCCTCATCATCCAGATCGAAATCGGCGAAGACGCGCTTTGCCAGGAACACCGCTACAGCGACGGCGAACAGCCACGTTCCTACCGTGCCGCCGATGATCCACACGGGCGTGCCGAACACCTTCACATCGAGGCCCGCAAGGCCGAAGCCCGCAACGGCCCAAACCACAATGCAGAGCACGAGCGAGACCACCGTGGCCTTCGCTTCTTTGTTCGCCTGAAGCATCTTCTGGCGATAGGTCAATCCGTCTTTCGACGACTCCATGACCGCTCCCTTCATTTCCTACAAACGATCGCTTCGTCTGCGACGCCGAGCCGTGAAATCCCCTTCGTCGCGACCGCCGATAATGCGGCACAGAAATTGTATCGGCGCGGCCTTCCTCCTACGACGTCGTATGATTTCGGAAGGACATATTCGCCATTCTGCCCATGTATGCGCAATTTACCTGGGGAAATGATTGCATCTTCTGTACAAAGCTTTTATATTTATGCGGGGTATTGCGGGGTACTAATCTCGCGAAACTTCCTCGCCGCACAAAAGCACGGAAGGCAGACCGTCCCGAAGCGGCCCGTATTACGCCGAAGAAAGGCCCGTCATGCACCTGAAGAAAACGAAGCGCAACGGCCGCATCTATCTTTCAATCGTCCAGAATTACCGCGAAGACGGCACCACCAAAACGCGCACGATCGAAACCATCGGATACGCCGACGCTTACGTCGGGCAATACGCCGACCCCATCGCCCATTTCGAGGAGCGCGTGGCCGCCATGAACGAAGAGCGGCGCTCGCAGCGCGCGGCGATCGAATTCGCATTTCCGCCCGACTGCACCATCGACGCCAACCGCACGGAATCGGCCCGCTGGGGCGTGGCGATCGCGCTGGCCTACCTTGACGCGCTGGAAGCGAAACGCGCCATAGGCCCCACCGAACGCGATGCTCGACGTGTGAAGGCGGTCGAAGATGCGTGCGGCGAACAGGCCAAGCCATCGCGCACCGACGCGTTCACGGCGCGGCGCGCGTTCGAGATCTTCACCGTCGAACGAGTGTTGCACGCCTCGCCTAAGCACGAAACCTGGGAGCGGCGCGAATCGTTTCCGCGCCCGTGCGATTTCGCGATCGACGAGGCCTACCGCGTACTGCCCGTGATCGCCCACGCCGACGAGCGCATCGCACGCTCGATGCGGGCCGCCTACGAGCGCATCAGGCCGCAGCACGCGCACCTTGCATGCGCTCATGTAGTCTTGGGGGCCTTCGCCTTCGACGACACCGACGACGTCGATTCGGCGGGCGCGGGCGATGTCGAGGGCCGCATGGCCGTCTGCCTGGCCATGGTGCTCGACGAAGACGGCATGCCCGCAGGCTATCGGCTCATCGAGGCCGACCCCGACGAACACGCCGTGCGCCGCCTGGCCGACGACATCAAGAAGAACATGGGCGCCCGGCGCGTGGTCATGGTGGCGGGACGCCTGTCCCGCGCGGAGGCGATCATGAAAATGCTCGGCGCGCAAGGCGACGGCTTCATCATGCACCGCCCCCTCGAAACCGCCGTCGGCAACATGCGGCATTGGATCGTGGACGACCAGGGCTACACCACCAGCCGCTCGGGCAACTACCGCATCAAATCGCGTGTGCGCACCGCCACGGTGCAACCCGTCGACGCGCCCGACGAAAGCCCCCAGGCCGCCAAGCGCGTCCGCGTGCGCGACATCGTGTTCTGGGGCCGCGATTACGCCCTGCGACGCCAAGGCGGGCGCGGCGACGCCGAAAGCGGCGCCCTGGACGGCTACGCGTGCATCGTGACCAGCGAACTGGACCTGAAGGCACCCGAAGTATTCCACCTATACCGAGAACTGTGGCGTCTTGCCGAGCCGTTCCAGGTTCTCGAATCCGACTTCTCGCCTTCGCCGTATCCCACGCCGCGCGACGAGCATATGCGCGCCCATTTCGTAATCTGCTACGCGGCGTTTTTCGCCATGCGTCTGATGCGAAGCGACCTGCACTGGCGCTTCAACGCGGCCCAGGTGGCCGACGCGCTCATCCGCATGGAAGGCGGTCATTTGGCGGAAAACTGGTTCCTGTTCGGCTATCGCAGCCCCGTGAGCGATGCGATCGAGCAGGCCGCGGGAGTCGATGCGGCCCGGCGCCTGCGCACGCGCCAAGATATCCGCGAAGGAATAGCCCGGGCACGCCGCCATATCAGGCGCGAACAGACCGGCTCCGGCATGTGATTCGCGGCATGCAAAAAACCGCGCCCGAAGGGCGCGGCTTTGCTATTCATCGTATGGGGCGTAAAGACCTAGAGTCCCAGCGCCTTTTTCAGGGAAGACACGCGGCGGCGGGAAACCGGGATCTTGTCTTCCACGCCGTTCAGGGTGAGCAGCAGGGTGCCGCCTGCCACGGGCTCGACTTCCTCGACCATGGCCAGATTGACCAGGTATCCGCGATGCACACGGAAGAATCCGTGGCCGTCCAGGCGTTTCTCGAGCTGAGCCAGCGAAACCGTGGAGAAGTAGCGGTCGGAATCGGTCTGGAGGTAGGCGTAATCGTCGCGAGCCATGACGTAGCGGATGCTGTCGATCGCGATGAGGATCTTCTTGCCGCCCTTTTCGACGGGAATGCGCTCGGACTGAGTAGCCTTCACGTGCAGGGTGACGTGCTCGGTGGCACGGTTCACGGCCTGATGCAGACGATCGATTTCAACGGGCTTGACCAGATAATCGACCGCATTGACCTTGAAGCCCTCGAGCGCATGCTCGCTGTAAGCGGTAACGAAAATAACCGCCGGCGGATTCTTCAGGCGCTGCAGGGCCTCGGCGAACTGAATGCCCGTTACCTCGGGCATGCTCACATCCAGGAACAGCACGTCCACCGGATAGCTCTGCATTTTCTCGATGGCCTCGCGCACGCTTGCCGCCTCGGCCAAAACCTCGACACCGCCGACTTCGCCGAGCAGATAGCGAAGCTCGGAACGCGCAGGCGCTTCGTCGTCTACGATAATTGCGTTAAGCAAAACGTCCTCCATCACCCTTGGCGAATGCATCGACCCGCCTCAAACCGTTCTTGCATATTAGCCGAAATATGCAGCCCCGTGAAGAAGTTCGGATGGAATGGGACAGGATGGGCATCATTCTCCTTATATCGACAGAGAATCGCCTCGGAATAAGCCGTTCGCCGACAATAATATGCCGTTTGCTTCAGTGCGCATACCGTCCGCCGGAAGCCGGACACGCGCATACCGGGCGCCGTCCACCGCCCATCCGGCCTATTCGTCGAGCAAGGCGTCCTTGAGATACATCTTCACGCACGTGCCGTTGCCGGGGGTGGAATCGACCTGCATGCGCGATTCGGTGCCGTAGTAGCCGGTCAAGCGCTCGCTGATATTCTTCATGGCGATGCCCAAACCCTTCGAGGCGGACGGGCTGAGAAGCTTGCGCTGCTGCTCGGCATCCATGCCGATGCCGTTATCGGACACGGAGATATACACGTCGTCGCCTTCGCTGTACGCCTCCACGGCGATGCGCAGCTGGCCCTCCTGCGGCATGGCGTGGCGCACGGCGTTTTCCACAAGGGGCTGAACCATGAACGCAGGCACCATGAGGTCTTCCAGGCCCGGCTCCACATCGACGTCCATGACCAGGCGGTCTTCGCCGAAACGTGCCACCTCGAACGTGAAGTAGCGCATGGTCTGGTCGATTTCCTTCATCAATTCCACCAAGTCGTCGGAGCTTTCAAGCGTACGACGATAGAAAATCGCGAACTCGCGCAGCAGCATGCGGGCACGGTCGGGGTCGGTGCGCACGAGAGACGCGATGGTGTTGATCGTGTTGAACAGGAAGTGCGGGTTGATCTGGGACTGCAGCGCCTTGAGCTCCATCGTGGTGGCCAGCTTGGTCTGCTGTTCGAGCTCGACGGCGGCGATCTGGGTGGACATGAGCTCGCCCAGGCCTTCGGCCAGCGCAAGCTGCGTCTCGGTGATGTCGTTGGCGTGGCGGTAGTAGAACTTCAGCGTGCCGATGATGGCATCGCCGCGGCGCAACGGCACGATGATGCCGGCGCGCAGGTTCTTGGCTTTCGTGGGAAAACCGATTTCTTCGGGCGTATGCAGCGCACGGATGCGTCCGTCTTCGATCGTGGCATGCGTGGCCTTCGTGCGAATGGGAGTGCCGGGCGTGCTGGGCGCTTCTTCCAGACCGACGTATCCCAGGATGTATTCCCTGTCGGTGATAGCAACCGCCTGCGCGCCCGTGGCGGGAAGCAGCAAGCGGCACACCTTCTGCGCCGTTTCCACGTTAAGGCCTTCCTGGAAGCACGCCAACGTTTCGCGGGCGATCTTCAGGATGGTGTCCGACTGGCGCGCACGTACCGAATCGGGATTGAGGTGCAGATAGATCAGCAGCGCAAGCGACACGGTGAACGAAACGCCCGCGATCACGTTCAGGTTGCCGAACATCGACGGGCGGCAGACGCCCATGACGAGCACCGCGGCGGCAAGCGTAGCGACGGTGAACAAAACCAGGTCGATCAGCTTCGCGTAGTTCGCCTTTATGTTGTTGATGGTCACGAAAACTTCTCCTTATCCGATGATCCCAAGTTCGTTTACCGTCAGCACGACGGCGACGACCAGCAGAAATGCTGCGAATGCGAAGCGAAGGGCACGCTCGGGGACGCGCTTGACCAATCCCGCTCCCAAAATGGCGCCGGGAATGGAACCTGCCGCCGTCGCAATGCCCACAAGATAGTCGATGTTGCCCAGGATTCCCTGCTCCACCGCGCCGGGAATCGCCAGAATGCACACAGCCAGCAGCGAAGTGCCGGACGCGAGGCGCATGGGCACGCCGAGCAGCGCCATGAAGAGCGGAACCATGATGAAGCCGCCGCCCACGCCCACGTAGCCGCTCAAGAAGCCTGCCACGATGCCGATCGCCGCCACCTTCGCCACGAAGGCCGGCTTCAGGGCGAAACGCACATCGGATGCATCGACGTCGGGCGCCTTGGACCCGGCGCCTGAAGCCGGCTTCGAAGAAGCGGAAGCGCCCGCGTCGCCTTCGGCCTTGGCCTTGGGCGCGGCGAGCGCTTTCTTGAACATGGTGTACGCCGAATAGGCGATGACGAGCGCCGCAGCGCCCATCACCATCCATGCGGGCGACGCGGCGGCGGCGAGCACGCCGATCGGCGAGAGCACCGCTCCCGCCAAGCCGCATATCACGCCGACGCGGATCACGCACGTCTTGTTGCGCGCGTGTTTGGTCATGCCCGAAAGCGACGTGGGAATGATCGTGAACAGCGACGTGGCCGTAGCGGCGATGGGGTCGAGCCCGAACACCAGCCTGAACAGCGGCACCATGACCACGCCGCCCCCGATTCCCAGCAGACCCGACAGCACGCCGACCAGCACGCCCGCGAGAGCCGCGACGATGAACATCTCCATGCGCTATTCTCCCGCCCCGAGGTTCAGCCGGATTTCAGTGGTCTCGCCGGGGCTTACGCCGCCCGCGGCGCGCGTTGCGGCGCGCATCTCGTGGATGCGCTCTTTCTCCTGGTTGGACGAACCGGCCAACGCCGACTGCATGATGACGTCGTTTTCGAGGCGCGCCATGATGGTGGGCCACTTGAACTGGAACTGGAAGTAGTTCGCGCAGTTCTCTTCCGCATAGCGCGCCGCGTCGGTGGTCGCCGATTTCGCGGCCTTGCGGTACCCCTTGCCGTCGGGGCGGCCGATCGATCGGAGCCACGCGGTGCGCTTGGCGCGCTTGGCCACGCCCGGCTGCAAAAACGGGCCGGGATACGGCAGCAACGACTGAGGCTTGATCTGCAGCAGGTCGATCTGCGTGCGGGCGTATTCCACCTTGCGGTGCTCATAGAGCCATCGGAAGATGTCCTGGCGGAAACGCAGGCCTTCGCGTGGGGTGTCGGGCGGCAGGTGGCGCATATTCCACTGATTGTCGAACCATATGTCGCTGCCGTACATGCGCAGGTCGAGCATGTAATCGAGGTCTTCGCCGCGCGCGATCCACGGGTCGAACGACACGCGCCTGAACGCCTCGCGATGCAGCGCCAGGCAGCCGCCGCATACATGGTTGGAGCGAGAAAGGCGCGGACCGTGCATGGCCTTTTCGATCCATTCGTTGAACGCGCGGCCCTGTTCCCAGAATCGGTCGTACCACTTCTGCGACCTGCTGGAACGATAGCTGCCCTCCTTGTTGAGGTAATAGCCCGTCTTGGCCAGGATGGGAATGCCGCGGCGCGTCAGCTTGCCCAGGCCGTACATGGCCTTCTCGAGAAACGCCTCGTCTTCGACCACGGCATCGTCGTCCAAGAACACGGCGGCGTCGAAATCGAGCATATTGGCCACAAGCAGGCCCAGGTTGCGCACGGCGCCATAACCCGTCAGGCCTATTTCGTCGCCCACGGACACGCCCAGCTGGCCCATGCGCTGACGCACGATGGCGAGCTCGGGCGAGCCGACCACGGTGATATCCAGATCGGAAAAATGATCGGCCACGTCGCGGATCTTGTTGACCGCCTGGTTCTCGATGGCCGACTCGGCAGCCACCAAGATGACGATCTGGCCCAGGCCGCGCACCTTGCGCAGCGAATCGAGACAGCGCGGCAGTTCGCCCTGCGTCGAAAGCGTGGTGGTATGGTCGTAGGTGGCCGTGACCGGGCCTGCATCGGTGCGGCGGCGCGCCGATATATACGTAGGTATAAGAACAACAGGGTTCATGGATGCCTTTCTGTCGTGCGCCGCATACCTGCGGGCCGTTGCTGCGGCAATGCCGAGCACGACGCGTATCGCATCGTCCCTCCCCTGCCGACATCGCACATTCGAGTCCTATTCTACTCTTTTGCGACGAAGCCTGCCGCAGGCGGCCGCACGCACGCGAGCATGAAAAACGCCTCCTGCACCGTTGGGACGCGCAGGAGGCGTGCATGCATTCGACCGAATGCGAACTATGCCAAGCGGGCCGGCGACCGGCAGAACGGCTAAGCCGAATGTTTGAAGATATTCGCCTTACGCAGCGCCGAAAGCAGCGGCATGCCGAGCGCATACACCACCACGGCTTCGCCGATTCCCGTAGCCACCAGGCCGAACAGATACATAGCCAGGTAAGCGCCGTCAAGGCTGATCGTAGTGAAGGGAATGGTGTAGAAACCCAGGCCCTGCAGCAGCAGAGGAAGATACGCGGGCACGATAAGCGCGTTTGCCAGCACGGGACCCAAAAGGGCGATGCCGGGGCGAGAGGCGAACTTGCGGCACCACAGCGCGCCGACGAGCGTCGCAGCCGAACCGAACACCACGTCCAGCAGGCCGAGAGCGCCCGTGCCCGAAATGACCATATTGGCGAGGTTGGCCACGATGCAGCCGATCGTCAGGCCCGGCACGGCGGCAGGCGTCAGCACGGCCAGCACCACGAGAGCCTCTGAAATCCTGAACTGGACGGGACCCCAGGCAAGCCCCTGCAAAAGCACGAGGGCGGCAAGCGTGCAGGCGGCGTACACCGCACCGATCATGCCTGCCTGGGCGACATAGGATGCGCGCGCCGAAGACGCGCCTTTCACGGCGATTTTCTCCATGAGATTCTCCTTTTCCGCATGCGAAAGAATTCGCACGGGCTATGGGCAACGAATAAACGAACGAGGCACAGGGCCCAACGATGCACCTCGCGACAGCGCAGTATAGCAGAAACCCCGCCAGACGGCGGGGTTTCGACGCTTCGATTGGATTCGGGGCCTATTCGGCAGACTTCTCCGCTTCCTTGGCCTCCTCGGCTTTGGCGGCCTTCTTGGCGGCCTCGCGCTCGGCCTTAAGCTGGGCGATCGGCTTGGAAGCCTCTTCCTTCGCCTTGGCTTCGGCGGCTTCCTTTTCGGCCTGGGCCTTAAGCTCGGCCTCGGAAGGCGCGGGGGCGGCATCTTCTTTCTTCTTGCCGAAGGTGTGGCCGAAGCGCTTCACCTGCTTGGCCTCTTTCTTCGCCTTGCGGGCGTCCTCTTTCTCCTGGGCGACCTGGTTGGCGGCGTTGGTGGCCATGTGCTGCTTCACTTCTTTGGGGTGCTTCTTCATCATTTCCATTTGATACGCACGGCGAACCTTGCGGATCTTGGAGAAATCGAGCCACAGGGCGCCGATGATGCAGCCGTAGGCGGGGATGATGCACATCCACGTGGCCCAGACGTTGTCGGGCATGAAGTTGGGCATGATCATGCCGAGCACCGTAAGCACGATGGCGCTGATCAGCAGCACCCACCAGATGCGACGGAGCTTCTTGTACTCGTCGGTAGGCGGATTGTAGAACATACGGTCGAGCTCGGCGCGCTTGGCACGCTCGGCCTTCTTGATAGCCTTCTTCTCCTGAGGAGTGTGGCCGGCGGGGCGCACGTACACGCTCGCGGCGGCCTTGGCCTTCGGCTTGGCGGCGGAGGCGGATTTCTTGGTCTGGCCCTTGGGCTGTTCGCTTTGATAGCGCTCGTTCATCGGATTACGCTGAGACACTTGGCTTCGTTCCTTTCGATACGCGGATGCGCAGAATTTCCGTAAAGTGAAATAATGCCAAAGCCCAGGCCCTGCCGCAAGCGGCAAAGCGCCGCCGTTTCAACGCCGTTACGTCGCAGAAGACGAAAAGCGGGGCCGCATCCGCGAACCCCGCCTCGATGCGCGCCGCATAGGACGCGCGCTATTTCTTCGTTTTCAGCTTGCGCATGCTGCCTGTTTTGCCGGCGTTTTTATCCTTGGGGTCCTTCTTTTCCTTCATGGCCTTGATGC
The DNA here is from genome assembly GCA_900555495.1 of uncultured Slackia sp. Lineage (GTDB taxonomy): Bacteria > Actinomycetota > Coriobacteriia > Coriobacteriales > Eggerthellaceae > Slackia. The sequence continues at coordinate 11,362 of USLD01000001.1, forward strand.
GCTCGTAATCGTACAGGGGGATGTGGATGGTGAAGCAGGCGCCTTCGCCCTTCTTGCCCTCCACCTGCACCCAGCCGCCGTGGCGGTCGACGATTTCCTTCACGACGGCCAAGCCCACGCCCAGACCGCCGCTCTGGCGCTCGCGGCTTTCCTCGGCGCGCCAGAACCTGTTGAACACCATCTTGCACTCTTCGGGCGACAGGCCTATGCCTGTATCGCGCACGGCGATCGACGCCATGATGTCGCCCTTGCGCACGATGACCGACACCTTGCCGGGCGAAGGCGTGTAACGCACCGCGTTCGAAATCAGGTTGGCCGTGGCCTGGCGGATCATGTCGCGATCGCCATACACCATGACCTCGTCCTCGGCGTCGAATTCGAGCGAAAGGCCGGCATCGCGCACGAACGCCTCATGCGACATGACCAGCGGACGAATGAGCTCGCCCACGTTGATGACCTCTTCGTTCATGGGCGTCGAGCGGCTTTCCAGACGCGACAGGCGCAGCAGAGCATCGACCAGACGGCTTAGGCGCTGGACCTCGGCGTTCACCGTGCCCAGGCGCTCGGCGTCGGGTTCGAACACGCCGTCGACGATCGCTTCGACAGTCGACTGGATTGCCATCAGCGGCGTACGCAGCTCATGAGCCACGTCCATGGTCAGGCGGCGCTCGAGCTGCTGGTTCTTCTCGACGCTTTCGGCCATGGCGTCGAACGTCTTGCCCAGCTCGGCTATCTCGTCGTTGCCTTCGAGGTTCGTACGCGCCGACAAGTCGCCCTCTTTGATGGCGGCGGCGGTGCGCGTCATGCGGTTAATGGGGTTGACCAGGCCGCGCGCGAACAAGAAGCCGATGCACGAAGCCAAGATGGCCGACAGAACGGCCGCGAACGCCATGGCTTGATAGCTTTGATTGCGGAACGTCTGGTCGGCCTTGGAAAGCAACACCTCGGAACCGTACACCCACATATGGACCGAGCCTACCGTCTTTCCATCCGACAGCACGATCGACGACGTTGCAAGCTTGTCGTTGCCGTCGGGGGCGAACGATGCGTCGGCCGTTATGTCGCGGTCGTTGCCGTCGGAATTCCTGCGTCCGTTAGGCAGCGACGAATCGTAGACCACCTGTCCGCCCTGCGCCGACGTGACCTGGATGCCCATGCCCGGCTGCAGCATATGGGCCGATTGCGCGGGCTGCACATCGTCCATGCCGATCGGCGGATATGAGAAATCGTTCGATTTGCGCGCCTCGTCGAGCGCTGCGGCATGATTCGATTCGTAACGAGACGCCACGCTTTCGGCCGTGGCGTCGGCCAGTTCCTGCACGTTTTCGCGCGTATAAGCCTGGAAATGCTGTTCCCACACATACGAAAGAACGCCCATGGCCACGATGACGGTCATCATGGCCACGAGCGCGAACGTCACGGTGACGCGTGTGGTATAGGAATATTCGAAAAGGCGATCGTGGATCCGCGAGAAAACCCCCTTGCGGTCCTTGGTCGAAGTGTCGCCCGGTGATGCCATGGCACACGCCACCTTTCTAATCCGCTACGGAAGGTTCGCGGCGGCCGCTAGCTTACTTTCGTGGAATCCTCGAAGCGATAGCCCACGCCGTGCACGGTGTGCAGCCACTTGGGATTGCGCGGGTTGTCGCCGATCTTGGCGCGCAGGTTCTTGACGTGCGAGTCGATCGTGCGCTCGTAGCCTTCGAAATCGTAGCCGAGCACCTTTTCGACCAGCTCCATGCGCGAGTACACGCGGCCGGGATAGCGGGACAAGGTGGTGAGCAGCTTGAATTCGCTGGCAGTCAGGTCCACTTCCTCGTCGTTGACGAGCACCTTGTGGCCGGACACGTCGATGGTCAGCTCGCCGAACTCGAGCACCTCGCGCTGGGGTTCGGAATCGGCATGCACGCGGCGCAGCAGGGCGCGCACGCGGGCGACAAGCTCGCGGGGGCTGAAGGGCTTGACCAAGTAGTCGTCGGCGCCCAGCTCGAGGCCGATGATGCGGTCCTCGACTTCGCCCTTGGCGGTCAGCATGATGATAGGCACATCGGAGTTGTCGCGGATGGCGCGGCAGACGCGCTCGCCCGGCACGCGGGGGAGCATAAGGTCGAGAACCACCAGGTCGAAATGATGCTTCCCGAATTCTTCGAGGGCCTCCTGGCCGTCGCCGACGGCGGTGACCCAGTAATTTTCACGCTCGAGATAGGCCGCCACGGCGTCGCGGATGGCCTTCTCGTCTTCGACCAGCAGAATACGGCGAGTTTCGTTGCTCATGATTGGACTCCTCCAATTCTCGGGGGGTTGATACCCTCGCGCGAACGCCACGTTTCGCGCGGGCCCGGTTTGCGTTTATTGTAACGATTCAAAGCGCGGCCCATGTCACCTCTAGTGAAAATGACACAATAAGCTTCTATGGCTCAAAGAAAACCTACACCACGCCGAACGACCTCATCACGGCCCTCGCGTCCCCAGCATGCACAGCCGAGCAGGTCGCCCCAGGCCCGACGCAGCACGCGGGCCTCTGTCGGCGTTTCCGCAAGTCGGGCGACGAAGAGCAACCGAAGCGCCCATACTACGCGCGCGCACGGGAGAACCCCCCGCAGCGCCGAGATGCCGGCGCTGGCGAAAGGCGCCTCGAGCGCGGCGTTTCGCGCCAGCCACGCCGCCACCGCACGCGCGGCCGCGGCCTATAAGCCCAAGGCCCGCCGCGTCGCGAGCCCGCTCGACAGCCAGGTGCGCATTCCCCTGCCCGAAGGCGAACGAACCCTCACGCGCCGCCAGCTGCTCATCGGAGCGGCGGGCCTGGGCTGCTCGCCGTAGGCGCCGGAGCCCAGGCGATCACGAAATCGAAAGAAGCGGCCAACGCCGTCGAAACCCTCGAGGTTCCCGCCGACGCCGTGACGCTGCTCAGCAGCGACGCGTATTCCGCCGTCGAAGGCGACGCGCCGCTTGCCGCCGCAGGCGAATACAAGCTTCCCTACGGCACGCTGGTCTGGGCGAATTGCGACTCCTACGCAGCATGTCTGCTTCCCACCGAGGGATCCACGCCGCTCACGCAGGCGGGCATCATCACGTTGGCGGACGGCACCGTGAACACGGTGCTGCCTCATCCCGCAAGCGAAGAGCGCGGATTCGACATCTACGATGCGCGCTGCGACGAGCGCGGCATGGTCTGGGTAGAGGCGAACTGCCTCACCGGCGAATGGCGCATCTACCAGGCAACGCATTCCGGCACGGCGCTCGGTTCCCCCGTGCTCGCCGAATCGGGCACGGCCGATTACGACGTGCCCTTCATCGCCGCCGCAGGCGGGCGGGCGTTTTGGCAGGTAATGCCCGATAGCGCGGGTTCTGCGGCAAGCGAGGCGTCGCTGCTCAAATCGGCGGCTTTCGGCTCGTCGGACGTGCGCGAAGACTGGCGCTCCAACGGCCGCATGGGCACGCCGATCTATTCCACGGGCGACGGCGTGGTCATCACGCCGCGCGTCGACGCGACGGGCGTGTACTACCGGCTCACGCTGATCGACGCCGCAAACGGCCAGACCAAAGATTCCATGACGCTTCCCGCGGGCATGAAACCGCTCGAAGCGGGCTATGTCAACGGACGCTTCACGTTCTCGTTCGACGCGGGCTATTCCCAGCAAAAGGGCCTTTCGAGCATCGGCACCTATGCGCCTGTCGACAAAGGCGGCGCCAGCGGCGCGCAATGGTTCTGCTTCGACCGCAATCCCACCGCAGCGCCCGCATGGACGGGGTCGTACTTCATCGTGAAATCGACGCGCACGGTCAGCGGCGTCGATTTCGCATCGGACACGTATTTCTCGCTGCCCTGTCCCAACGGCTGCGACGACTACGGCGACTACCTTGCCAGTAGCGGAACGGTGAATACCCTGGTCACCTACGTGGCCATGCCCGCCGCAGGCGAAACCGAGGCGCATACGCTCCTGCGCGTCTGGAAAGCGTAGGCTGCACGCCGCTTCGGAGGCCGGCGCCGCCGCGCGCCTTCGCGAACCCATATCGAAAAGGACACGCCGTGAAGCTTCAACAGCTCAAGTACCTGGTCGCCGTAGCGGAATGCGGCAGCATCACCGAAGCCGCGCGGCGGCTGTTCGTGTCGCAGCCGAGCATCACCGCATCGATTCGCGACCTCGAGCGCGAAATGGGCGTCACCGTGTTCGACCGCACCAGCAAAGGCGTGACCGTCACCGACGAAGGCCAAACGTTTCTCGGCTACGTCCGCCAAGTGCTCGAACAGGCGGACCTGCTCGAAGAGCGCTACAAGAACAACGCGAAACCCTCGCCGCGCTTCGCCGTATCATGCCAGCATTACTCGTTCGCGGTGAACGCGTTCGTCGACGTCATCCGCGCCTTCGACGCGTCGCATTACGATTTCACGATTCGCGAGGAACAGACGCACGAAATCATCGAAGACGTGGCCCGCATGAAAAGCGAGCTGGGCGTGATCTATCTGAGCGACCGCAACCGCGAGGTGGTCGGCAAGATGCTGCGCGCCGAAGAATTGGAATTCAAGCCGCTGTTCACCGCCGCGCCGCACGTGTTCATCTGCTCGTCGCACCCGCTGGCAGGCCGCGCCTCGGTCACCTTCGACGACCTGGACGACTACCCGTACCTGTCCTACGAACAGGGAGACTTCAATTCGTTCTACTTCTCGGAAGAGCCCGCATCTACGCTCGACCGCCGCAAAAACATCCGCGTGCGCGACCGCGCGACGCTGTTCAACCTGCTCATCGGCCTGAACGGCTACACGGTGTGCTCGGGCGTGATCAGCCATGAACTCAATGGCGAAAACATCATCGCGCTGCCGCTCGAAGCGGACGAGCATATGGAAATCGGCGTGATCACGCGCAAGGGAACCACGCTTTCGCGCTACGGCAAAGCATATCTCGAAGCACTCCGAAGCCATGTTCCAGACGCTGCGGCCGACCTTGGCACCGCCGTCGAATAAGGGGCCTTCGACAGCGATGCGGGCATTCGGGCTTGGGCTTTTCGCTTCCCCTCGAATCCTCGCGCCACCTGCGGCGCGGTCATAACACCCGCCCCCTTACGTCCCTTCCTCATAGGAAATACCTATGAGGAAGCCGCATCTTCTTGTATTTCTCAATCGCAAACGCAAGCGTCATACTCCTCGGCGTCGAACATTCCACGCACATCAAACGAGAGGACCCACCATGACCCAGCTTGCACCCAACCGCTACGACGTCGTCGGCAGCTTCCTGCGCCCCGAACGCCTCAAAAAAGCCCGTGCCCAGCACGCCGCCGGCGTCATCGACGATGCCGCGCTGACTGCGATCGAAGACGAATGCATCGCGGAATTGATCGAGAAGGAGAAGGCCGCGGGGCTGCGCTTCATCACCGACGGCGAGTTCCGACGCGGCTACTGGCATCTCGACTTCATGTGGGGATTCGGCGGCATCGAGCATGTCGAGCTCGATCGCGGCTACCAGTTCGTCGGCGAAGAAACCACGAAGGGTTCGGCCATCCTGACAGGCAAGATCACCGGCAGCGGCCATCCGTTCATCGAGCATTTCAAGTTCGTGCAGCAATTCGAAGACGAGAACCATACCGCCAAGCAAACCGTTCCCGCACCCGCCCAGCTTCTGCTCGAGCTGTATCGCAACGAGGCCGCCGTCGAGCGCGTACATGCCATCTACCCCGACGAGGATGAGCTTTTCGCGGATATCGCCGCGGCGTATCGCACCTTCATCGAAGAAATCTACGAGGCGGGGTGCCGCAATCTGCAGTTCGACGACTGCACTTGGGGCATTCTGGTTGACGACCGCTACTGGAAAGACCGTCGCGGAGATGACTTCTCCGAAACCACCGAAGCCGAAAAGTACCTGCGCTTGAACAACCTGGTGCTGGAAAGCAAGCCCGAGGGTATGGTAATCAACACGCACGTGTGCCGCGGCAACTACCACTCCACCTACGCCAGCAGCGGCCCGTACGACATCATCGCGCCGTTCCTGTTCTCGCGCGAGCATACGGACGCGTTCTACCTCGAGTTCGACGACGAACGCTCCGGTAGCTTCGAGCCGCTGAAATACGTTCCCGAGGGCAAGAAGGTCGTCTTGGGCCTGATCACCACGAAGCGCCCCGAGCTGGAAGACCGCGACGCCGTGATCGCCCGCATCCACGAGGCCGCTCAAATCGTGCCGCTTGAAAACCTGTGCCTGTCGCCGCAGTGCGGTTTCGCGAGCTGCGAAATCGGCAACAAGCTCACCGAAGACGAGCAGTGGGCGAAAGTCGCACTGGTCAAAAGCATCGCCGAAGAAGTCTGGGGCTGCTAACCCTAGCCCATAGACAAAAGGCCGCATCTGATTTGTCGGATGCGGCCTTTTCTTTCCATCGGGTTCGTGCAGGCGCATGCGCGAGCCCGATTTTTCTCTCTTCGCCACCGCATGTGGAATGTTTCACGTGAAACATTCTTTTCACCATGAGGCGCCCCTCCAGCACGGCCCGCTTCAAGACAAAGCGAGAGGGTTCGCGTACTCAAAAGCAGCAAGCCCCCTAAAGAGGCGTTGCCGACACGAGCGTTTCAGTGCGTGGATAAAACACGATGCGAATCCTGTCTCCCACGGCGGATGTCGCGAAAAACTCGATTTCATCGCCATCGATCGACGACAGCTCTATGCAATGCAATGTCGACCCCTCGACGCCGCCTTGGACCTCCGCGAAATCGACCTCCGTCACTTCGCCCGAAAAGCCTCCTTTTCGGGCATCGCCGCTGCGCTTCGCCGCATCCACTTCGACAATAGACGCCTCGATGTCCTGCGGTCCTGCCGCCACATCGATCGCCAAACATGAAAAACGTACGACCCCGAGCATAAGCGCGGCGCAGGCAAGCATCGCGACGAACACGACGACCACGCCGCTTATCACGCGTCCCCGCAACAACACGACATTGCAGCAAGCCCCGAATCGCGCACGAAACGCACGCCACACGAACACGACCCAAGCGATCGTCGCTACAACAACCCCCGCAACAAGCGCCATGCGAGCAGCACCATAAGGGAGCAAACCGGAAACCGCAATCCCAAGCGCCCACACTCCGGCGACACCCGCCACTTCCGAAGCCGCGCACAACAGCACGGGGCATTCGGCCCTAAGGGCCTCTTTGTAAGAAAATTCCAGTCGTTGATTGCGGCCCTTGGCCCACGCATCGCGTAAAACCGTTCCCGCCAAAACAGTGCAGATGCCGCCGAGAAGCAAAGCCGCCAGAATCATCGACGCAGCACTCGCAGCGTACGTAACCAATCCTGCCGCGCCGACACGCGAGGCCGCACGGGAACAAAGAATGCATGCAACGGCGCATACCGCCACTATCCCTGCCGCAAAACGTGTTTTACGCGAAACGCTCGACTTCGCCATCTACCGCCCCCCGCATCGTACGGCGTCTATTCCTGCGGCGACGCATTCTCCAAAAGCGCGACGAAGCGCGCTGCGGCCGAAGACGGGTGCTGCGGAAGAAGCGCCACCGACGAGACGCCTTCGCCAACGAAAGCCTCGACACGGCAGACGCCGCCCCACAGTTTCTCGCATGCGGCCGCCGACACGTCCGAAACTTCGACGATGTCGACGCTGCCGCCCAAATTGGCGACCACTCCTAGATCGTCGTCGTAGATATCGCCGATCGGCACCAATTCCAAATGCAACGAAGAATCGGCCTCGTGAATGCGGGGCCATGCATCGAGCATCACATGCGCGGGGCACGCCGCCGAAATCCCCAAGCGCACCGTCGTACCGCCGAACGCCTCCTGTTCGCGGGCGCGGCGCAGCACGTCCTCTGACATACGCATGATCGCGCGCGCGTCTTCGACGACCGATGCGCCGGCGGGCGTGAGAAACACGCCGCGACGCGTGCGGCTGAACAGCTCGATGCCGTATTCGCTTTCGAACGTCTCGATACGTTTGGCGAGGGCGGGAGTCGATACGCCGAGCTGCTTCGCGGCTTTCGAGAAGCTGCCGCAATCCGCCGCCGCGACGACGGAATCGAGTCTTCGATCGTACACTCCGCCCTCCCTTCTTTTCCCCGCAGTTTTCCACAGTGTATTAACTAATTGTTAATAACTTTTTCCCCTTTTTATCAATAATCAGGGGATAACTTAGCTTGAGTGTTTTGTTTTAGTTAACACTAAAAAAGATACTTTTGTCCGGAGGGAAATCGTCATAAATGTCCTGGAAATGTAAAACGGCCGGATAAATGCATAAAAAACGGGCCCTCGCGCAATGCGAAGGCCCGATTCGTACATCGACCGCTATTCAATTGCAAAGTGGAAATGGGGAAAACTTTTCAAGGCCGCCGCCGCACCTGGGGAAAACGTGACGAAAACCCATGGCGCACGAAGCTTAAGACGGCGCCCCGACAGCGTCACCTTACCCGATCGTCAGCGCGTCCGCCCCGTCGATGCGCATATCGGCCGCGAAAAATGCCTCGATCGCGCGAATGCCGTTCAGCACGTCTCGCATACCCATGGTCTCGAACGACGAATGCATAGCAAGCTGCGGCAAGCCCACGTCGATGGCATGCATGCTCGCCTGGATGTTCGACAGGTTGCCCAGCGTGGAGCCGCCCGCCGTATCGCTGCGATTCGCGAACGACTGCAACGCGACGCCGGCGTCGGCGCACACGGCCGCGAACGCCGCGCGGCTGAATGCATCGGTGCAGTAATGCTGATTGGCCGCCTCTTTCACCACGATACCGCCGTTGAGCACTGCCCTGTTGGCCTCATCGTATTTCTCGGGGTGATTCGGATGCACCGCGTGGGCGTTATCACAGCTCACCAACATAGACTTCGCCAATGCGCGACGATAGTCCTCGTCGGACCCGCCCAGTGCGGTGCAAACGCGCGTCAGCACGTCGGGCAAAAACGTCGACATGGCGCCCTGCTTGGTGTTCGACCCCACTTCCTCGTTGTCGAAGCAGCACCACGCCGAAACCGCTTCCTCATCGCCGTCGGCGCGCAAGAACGCCTCGAGCGACACGTACGCGCACGCCAAGTCGTCGAGCTTCGGCGCCGAAAGGAATTCGCCCGCGGCGCCCCAGATGCAAGGCTTCTGACGGCTGACCAAAAACAAATCGCGCGCCAGGATCCGGTCGGCCGCCGCGCCCGCCTCTTCGGCCACCAACGCATCGAAGGCGCCGGGTTCGAGGTCGCCCGCCGAGAACAGCGGGCACAGGTCGACCTGCCTGTTGGGTGCGAATCCGGCGTTCACGCCACGATCAAGATGCACCGCCACGCTAGGAATTATCAGCAGATCGCGATCCGGCGCGATCAGGCGGCTTTCGATACGGTTGCCGTCGCGCACCAGCACACGACCCGCCACCGTAAGAGGGCGATCGAACCAGGCATGATCGATCATGCCGCCGTACGCTTCTACGTTCAAACGCAGCGAACCGCCCGCGCCTTCCAGCTCGGGCACCGCCTTCACCTTGAACGTCGGCGAATCGGAATGCGAGGCCGCCAGCTTGAAATGGAATTCGTCATTCGCAGGGGCCGCCTGCGTACCCGCCCGAAACGCGATGACGCTCGAGTTGTTGCGCACCGTGTAATAGCCGCAGCCGGGCTCCAACTGCCAGACATCGCCCTCGTGAAGATAGACGAAGCCCGCCTCGTCGAGCCTGCGCCGCGCTGCCGCCGCGGCATGGAACATGCTGGGGCTTTCCTCGATGAACGCGATCAGGCCCTTGGCCGCCTCGCTATAACAGGCGGAATCGCAGCCCGCCCCATATCGCTTTTCGCCTGCCTGATCCGCCTCGTTCGCCATTCCTGCTATTTCAGCCATCTTCGACACCCCGCTTTTCGTGCGATTGCCAATCTCTGTCGATGCCATGGTATACGAATGCCCCCAACGCGGCGACCGAAGGCTTTAACGCGCCCGGCGCTCCAACGAAAGAACAGTCGCGCGCAATACAAAGCCGCCCCTCGCTTCCCGTTGTCTGGGGAAAAGAGAGGCGGCTTATCATCGGTCGCGCAAGCGCTCTAGAACTCCAGCGCCTCGAGCTTCTTGAACACCACGTCTTTGTGGCCCAAGAACGCCCAGGGATCGAAGATGTCGTCGAGCGTCTCGGGGGCGAGCTTCGCCTCGGGATCGGCCTCCAAACGCTCGCGATACGTCGGGCCGTCCACGGCGTTCTGGATGTCTTCCCACACGGCCATGGCGTTGCGCTGCACGATCGCGTACGCCTCTTCACGCGTGATGCCCGTATCCACCAGCGCCAGCAGCACCTTCGACGAATAGATCAGGCCGCGCGTGCGGTTGAGGTTGTACTCCATCTTTTCGGGATACACCTGCAAACCATCGAGCATCCACTGCATCTTGCCGAACATGTAGTCGAGCGCCGCGAAGCTGTCGGCCAGCACTACGCGCTCGGCGCCGGAGTGCGAGATATCGCGCTCGAACCACAGGGCCACGTTGTCGTAACCCACCTGAGCGTTCGCCTTCACCACGCGCGCCAGGCCGCAGACGCGCTCGGCCGTGATCGGGTTGCGCTTGTGCGGCATGGCGGAGCTGCCCTTCTGGCCCGCGCGGAACGGCTCTTCGGCCTCGATGACGTCGGTCTCCTGCATGAGACGAACCTGCAACGCGATGGTCTCAAGGACGCTTGCGGCGACGGCCAAGGCGGAAAGCACCTGCGCATGGCGGTCGCGGAACAGGACCTGCGTGGAAAGCGGATCGGCCGTCAGGCCCATCTTCTCGCACACGTACTGCTCGACGAACGGGTCGATGCTCGAATACGTGCCCACGGCGCCCGAGATGGCGCCCGTAGCGGCCACGGCGCGAGCCTCCTCCAAACGGGTCTGCGTGCGCTTGAGCGCCCACGCCCAGCTGCCGAACTTCATGCCGAACGTCATGGGCTCGGCGTGAATGCCATGCGTGCGGCCGGCGCACAAGGCGTCCTGCAGCTCGAACGCGCGGCGCTTGCAGGTTTCGCCGAGGGCCTTCACGTCTTCCAGAATGATGTCGAGAGACTGGACCACCTGGCACGAAAGCGCCGTATCGCCCAGGTCGGACGACGTCATGCCGTAGTGCACCCAGCGGCTGGGCTTCTCTTCGCCTTCGGGAACCTCGGCGTCGATATGCTCGCCCATGCACGTCAGAAACGCGATGACGTCATGATGGGTGACCGCTTCGATTTCGTTGATGCGCTCAACGGTGAAGCCCGCATGCTCGCGAATCCAGGCGGCGTCTTCCTTGGTGATGCCGCACTGGCCCAACTCGGCCTGGGCCTCGCAGGCGAGGACTTCGATTTCCTGCCAGATGGCGAACTTGTTTTCGAACTCCCAGATCTTTCCCATGGCCGGACGCGTGTAGCGAGAAATCATGCCGGTTCCTTTCAGCCGAACAAGGCCGCCGCGTATGCCGAAAGGCACGGCGACCGATACGATATGCCGTCGCGCTGCGTAATGGGCCGCAGCGCCGTGTCAGAGTTCACTATACCGCCGCAGAACGTACTAAAAGCCCAGTTCGGGGCGGGTTCGCGAAAAACAAAGAAGCCCGCCGTCGCGAATTTCGCGCAGCGAGCTTGAGGCCATACGTCTGCTATATCATCCTGAACAGGCATAACCTTTATCTATACAGTGTAAGAATATCGCTACTTGACGCAGTAAACTTACAGATTCGCGAACAAAGCGCGTACGTCGTCGACCACATCGTGTTCGGCCACGACCACCGCCTTATCGCCCGGATACAACACCGAATCGGGCGTCGCGATTTCCGCGTCGTTGTATTCGCGACGGTCGATGGCCGCGAGCAGCGCACCCTCGGGCAAGGCGATCATGTAAGCAGGCACGCCTTGTTCGGGATCGAAATGCTTCATGCGTGCAGGAATGCCGAATTCGATGAGCGAGATGTCGCCGCGCGACAGGGCCGATACGACGCCCACGCTGCCCAGCAACGCCTCCTCCTCGATCATGTTCGCGATCAACATGGTGGACGAAACGCTTTCGATCCCCACCTCGCGGAAGATGCGGCGGTTCTTGGGGTTGTTCACGCGCGCGATGCAACGCGGCACGTTGAACACGCGCGTCGCGATCTCGCACGCCACCAGGTTGTCGTCGTCGCGGCCGGTAACGGCCACGAACACGTCGGCATTGCGGATGCCCGCATCCTCCTGGAAGTCGGAGTCGCACCCGTCGCCGTTAATAATCAAGTACTGCCCCTGCAGCTCCATAGACAGACGGTCGGCCTGGGCGCGGTTCGCCTCCAACACGGCCACCTCGTGATGCTGCCTCAGAAGAACGTCGGCCAAATAGTTGCCCACCTTGCCGCCGCCCATGATGACGATATACATCGATCCTCCCGGTTCCGCAGCCTACATCTGCATGTACTTGGAAAAGGCAGCGAGCAGGTCGTGGCGCACGCAGGCCAAAACGCTGTCGCCGTGATACAGCACGCTATCGCGCGTGGGAATAGAGCTGGTGCTGCCGTCGCGACGCTCGAACACCACGATGCGGATGCCGTGATTGCGCTCGAGCTCGGACACCTTCACCTGCTTGCGCATAGTGCTGGACAGATCGAGCGAGAAACGCAGGATCTCGAAATCGCCGAAGGTGTCCAGATGACTGCCGTGGCCCGACATGATCTTGGAAAACACCTCTTCTGCCACGAGCGAGGTGCCGCACACGTAGTCCAGGCCAAGCTGCATGTACGCCCTCTCGCGCGCGGGATTGTACAGGCGCGCGATGACGTGGGGCACGTGGAAGATGCGGCGCGCCACCTCGACCACCATCAGGTTGGAGTTGTCCGATTGGGTGACCGCCGCCACGACGTCGGCGTCTTCGACGCCCGCGCGGATCAGGACATCCTCATCGAAGCCGAGGCCCTGCAGCGTCGTGCCGTTGAAGTTTCTGTTCAAGTTGGAAAACGCCTCGGCATTGCGGTCGACCACGCACACGTTGCCGTCGTTTTGCGAAAGCAACGTCGCCAGCTGAGAGCCGACGCGGCCGCATCCCACGATGATGACATTCGCCATTGCACGCCCCCTGAAAAAGAAGATGCGCCGCCAAGCGCATCCTCGCCGTTTCCTTTATAGGAATTTGTAGTATACCGAGCGAACGCCCCAGTCGTGCACGTTGGTCACTCCGAACGCCTTCCAGCAGCCGGGAGCAAGGTCGAGCGCGCGGCCATACGACTCGAAGCCGCCGGTGTCGGTGACCGTGGCCACAATGATAGTTTCGCCATAACGAAGAGCCACGGCATGGCCCAAAAGATGCGCCTGGGACTCAGGCACGGCGACCGTCAGGCCTTCGCTGGAAAGCGGCACGCCCGATGCGGTGACGTCGGTGCCGAAGTTGCCCTTGCCGTCGTCGTTGTCGGCGTGGCTATAGGCCGAAGCGCTGCCCAGCGTCCAGCCGTCGCTTTCGTCGGGCATGATATGCGGTGCCGTGGGGAGCGGATCGGTGGTGCCGAGTTCCATGGCAGCCGCAGCGGTAGATGCATTGGTGGCGTCATACGCCGAAATAACGATGACCGGATCGGGGTCGCTCACGGTAATGGAGCGCGTGGCGGAAGAAGAAACCGACGCCGTGTCCGCGCTTGCCGCGCGCATACGGTCGGCCGAAGAAGCGGGAGCGTCTTCGGCGGTATTGCGGGCATCGCCGATACCGATCGTATCGACATCGACATCATGCGACGCGACAGCCGGCTGCAGCATGAACGCGGAAACCGCCGCTACCACGGCGAGAATACACGCGCCCAATGCCAGAGGCGCCAGGCGAAGCGAGCTATGTGATGTCTGTCGAGCCAAACATACTCCCCTATACGGCGCAGGGCCCCGACGGCATCATCGGCGCGCGGCGGTCGAAGACGACACGCCCTCCTACGCATACGGTCACGAAACCTGATTATTGTACTCGATAGCGCAGGCATTGGCCAACAGCGCGGCGACTCTGGGAGCAAAGCACAGAATTGCACGCCTCTCATCAGGCATTATGGATTTCATAAAGGGGAAAAGGGCCGAAGCGAAAGCCAGGAACGGCCCCCGCGGAGCCATTCGCCGGCACGAAGATGCCGCCCGCTAGGCACGCGGAACCAGCAGCGCGACCAAAACGTAGGCGAACAGCACCGTGGGAGGCGACATGACCAGCAAAATCACCGCGATCACGCGCACTACCGTCGAATCGACGCCGAAATAGTACGCGATACCGCCGCATACGCCCAGAAAGCGCTTGTCGGCGATGCTGCGACGGAAAGGGCCGCGCGGACGCGACGAGACGAATCCCGCAAGCTTGCCTCGCTTCGAGGCCCACAGCAGATACCCGCCCGCGGCGACAAGCGCGCAAGGCCACAGAATACGCCAGATCATGCCGATGACGGCGCCCACCTGAACCCAGATGCCATGCGGGACGATATTCCCGGCTAGGCTGAGCAAGCCGAACGCAATCAGAATCACACCGAGCACCACCGCAGCGCGGGGACGGCGCGGCGCATTTCGATAATCGGCCATCACGCACCCCTTCCTATAGCCACGGGTTGATATGGTAAGTCCTCGGCCCGAACGGCAGATTCAGCGTGACCTGCTCCAGCGTGCCGGGGATGGCAAACGCTGTGCACATGGCCACGCAAACCACGATCACGCATAGCGCGAGACCGAAATCGAACATCTGATCACGAAACGACACATTCATGACCACGAGGCCCGCCATAATAAGGACGATAGGCCACAGCTTTGCCATAGCGTAAAACACCGACGACGGAGCCAAGATGCCGATCGACATGAACAGCATGACCACGCTCGCCGCCACGATCACCAAACCGCATGAGAAACGACGGGCGAACGAGCCTTTCTTCGAAGGCACGACCATCAGCACGAGACCGGCCACCACGCACAGGACGGGCCACAGCTGCCACCAGACGATGCCTTCGACGACGTGGTCGACCAGCAATGCCGCATCGACGGCAAGAAGGGCCGAACCGAGCCATACGCACAAACGCGACCAGCCGGACATGCCGCAGCGATCGCACGGCTCTTCGGCAGAATCCACGGGCGCCACGGCGGGCGCAGGCTTGCAGCAGCCGTCGTCGACCACGAATCCCGCAGGCGGAACCGGAGCCGCGCCCCGCCGCTTACGGGGAAAGCCGGCCGGAACGGGCTCGGCAGCCGGAACATATGCCGCGCAAGCGATCGGAGCGGGAACTTCCATCCTTTTCGGCAGAACGAGCCACATGACCGCATAAACAGCGACGGCCAAGCCGCCGGTGCAAATCGCCAGAAGCACGGCGAGGATGCGCACCGCAATAGGGTCGAGGTCGAAGCATTCGGCAGCTCCGGCGCAGACGCCGGCTATGACTTCGTCATCAGAACGATGAAGGCGATTCGCCTCGAGCATATCCGGCCTCCTCTCTCTTCTGCGGTCAGTGCTGCCGAACTACTCCGCTTCCGACGCCTGAACCTCCCGATTCGCAGCGGCGGACGTACGCGTCACGCGCAACTGGGAAACACGGCGGCGGCGCATCTGCTGGACCTTGAACACATATCCATCGACGACGAACTCGTCGCCCAGCTGAGGCACGCGGTCGAACCTGTCCATCAGCCAGCCCACGACGGTTTCATAGCTCTCGTCTTCTTTCACGGGCCACCCGAGCTCGACGGCCTCGTCGCACGGAATAGACCCCGCAGCAAGCCATTCGTTATCGGACAGGCGCGTGACGTGCTCGTTTTCGCCGAAGTCGGTTTCGTCGACGATTTCGCCGACGATTTCTTCGACGATATCCTCGATGGTAATTAAACCGGCTGTTCCGCCGTACTCGTCGACAACGATCGCCATCTGTTGACGATTCGTTTGCATCTCGTTGAGCAGGGGCAGCAATGCCTTGCTCTCGGGCACGAAGCCCGCTTCCGCCATGTACTGGTCGACCGCGTCGGCCTCCTTGTCGTCGAGCAGCGGATTGATCAAATCCTTGTAGCGAACGACGCCCACGACGTTATCGAGATCGTCATGATAGACGGGAAGACGCGAATAGCCCGTGCCGCGCATACGGTCGAGCACCTGGCGCACCGTTTCGGTGTCTTCGGCGGCGATCATGTCGACGCGCGGGGTCATGGCATCCTCGGCCGTAGCGTCGCCCAAGTCGAGCACCTCGTGGATCATACGCTTCTCGTCGTCGTCCAGCTCTTCGTTGTCGGCCACGATGTAGCGAATCTCTTCCTCGGAAACCTCCTGGCGCTCGTCGGCGCTCTTCACGCCCATCAGACGGGCGATCAAGTTCGCGGAAGCCGCCGTAAAACGCACGATAGGGCTCGCGACCTTCTGGAACACCTTCAAGGGGCCGGCGACGGTTTTGGAAACCGATTCGGCCGATGCCAACGCGATACGCTTAGGCACGAGCTCGCCGATGACGATGCTGAAATACGACACGATCAGCGTGATCAGGACGGGAGCCAAAGCGGGTGCGGCGAAAGCCAGCCAATCGATGCCGAACGACGACATCCATTGCGCCAGCGGGTCGGAAAGATTCGTCGCCGCGGCGGCCGAGGCGAAAAATCCTACCAGCGTGATCGCGACCTGGATGGTTGCCAGAAAGCGGTCGGAATCGGAAGCGAGCTCGAGAGCGGTAGCCGCCTTCTTGGAGCCTTCCTCCGCCTCCTTTTGAAGAACGACCCTGCGCGCATTGACCAGGGCCATCTCCGATGCGGAAAAATACCCGTTCACCAGGATGAGAACGAACGTGACCAGAATGCTTATGCCGACGTCCATGAGGATATGTCACAACCTTTTCAAGCTCGCCGCCTGCCAGGCGGATAAACACACGCGCTTAGAGCACGTACAACACGATGGAAAGGAACTGCAGCACGCTGCCCGCGAGCACCCACACGTGGAACACGGTATGCATGTAGGGAACCTTCTTCAACACATAGAAGATGCAGCCGATGCTGTAGCAAATGCCGCCCGCCAGCAGCAGCATAAGGCCGGGGAACGGCAAGCTGGCGATCAATGGCGGCAAAAAGCCGACCACGCACCAGCCCAAAAGCAGATAGATGACCGCGGAAATCCAGCGAGGGCGGAATACCCAGAACGCCTCGAGCGCCACGCCCACGATGGCCAGCGCCCACACGGCCAGACACAGCAGCATGCCGTTGGAATCGGCCAGCGTGATCAAGCAGAAGGGCGTGTAGCTGCCCGCGATGAACAGATAAATCGCCGAGTGGTCGATAACCTTGAACACTTTCTTGGCGGGAATGGGAACCAACGCGTGATAGAGCGTGGAAGCGACGTATTCGAGCAGCATCGAGATGGTGTAGATCAACGCCGCCGCCAGGGCCACGCCGCCGCCGTGGGAAACAGCCGTCACGACGCAGATGGGAATGGCCGCCACGGCGAGCGCGGCGCCGATGCCATGCGAGATGGAGTTGGCGATTTCCTCGCCCACCGTGTACTCGCGCACGTTCTTCTTCGAGCGCGGCGCGCCGACCGATGCGCCTGAGCGCTTAGCGGCTCGCTTTTCGGCTTTCTCTTCCGCACGCGACTTCTTGAAATTGGAAATCTCCCACGCATGGGATGCAGAAGATGCGCTGACCGCAGCCTCGCTCGAAGCGGCGACAGCCGCGCAAGACGCCCCGTCTGAAACATTGTTTTTCTTCGTCATAGTATCCATGAACGACATTCTAGCATGGGGCGTCCCGACCGAAGCATCGGCTCGGCGTGCGTTACCAATCCATCACGCAAGGCCCCGATGTGGGGTTTTTCTGCCCGAAAGAAGACGTTGGAACATAAAACGAGCGACGGGCATCCGATACGTTTCTCGATGCGCCTCGATAGAGCGCGCCTTATGCGGCGCCCTCGGCATCTTCGCGCACGCAGGACGACCCGCGCGGGCGCACCCATTCCATCCAGCGTTCGGCCTCTTCTTCGGATACGTCCCACAACTGCTCGGTGGTGCCGCCGACGCCTGCGGCCGTTCGCGCGTTCACGATAGCTACATGCGCCGCCCGCTGGAACGGATTGGTCTTCGTGAACCCATACTGGATCTTCTTGCGCGGAAGCACCACGGTCTTTCGCGACAAGCCTCCGTTGGTGACGCTCATGAACGAACGGTCGTACCCGAGCGCCGACGAGCGATACCACAGCACCGCGTCTACCGCGTTCAGCACGGCGGCGATGATGTAGAGCGAGCCGACCGCCGCGAAACCGATTTCTATCATCGCGAATACGCCGGCATCGACCGAAAAAGCGCCCGACCGCAAGCCGGCCTCGAAGCCGAGCCGCCCCAAGATGGACCCGACCATCAGCCAGAACACGGAGCTGCGAATGACGGTCTTGCGAACAATGGCGCGACGCAGCGCCACAGGGGCAGGCTTCACGGTTTCCTGCGGAATATCTGCAAACTCAGGCAACACGCCGGCGATGATTTCGGGCACGCGATCGACCTTCACAAAGGGATGGACCACCATGCCGCGCACCGACATCTGGCCCTCCTGGCTATCCTGCGACGCGGAATCGATCTTTCCCACCGAAAGCTCGCAGTATCCGATCAAACGGCGAACGAACGATTGCTTCACAATGACGGTTTGCACGCGATCGACATCGATTCCATGGAACGTGCGCTGCAATAGGCCATGCTCCACCTCGATGCGGCTTTCGCGGCGGCGCGCCTTGAAGCCTCCATACTGGACGATGGTGCCGACGACCGAAAACGCCCAGAGAGCCAAAACCGACACGATAGCCCACAGCGCCACTTGCCATGCGAACGACCCGAACAGGCCTCCCAGCATGTCGACGCCCTGCATCGACGACGATGCGCCGGCCATCATGCCGTCGACGGAACTTTCTACCCATTCTTCGATATTGGATTCGAAGAACTGCGCCACGGCGCCCGCCAAGCCGATGATGCCCGCAATGATCACGCCGAAATGCCCTGCAGCGCCCGACAAGCCCGCGAAGAACAACTCTTTGTTGCTCAAGCCGGCCTCGTACGAAACGGAGCCCGTAGCCACCTCTTGCCCGCCGAACACGCCGCGCATATCGGACAAAAGCTCATCGGCCCCGTCAAGAAGATTGCCCTCCGTCGCGGGCCGGACCGCTTCCGCCGAAGCCGAACGGTCGATAGGCCGGTCAAGCATCGCGGGATCGGCTCCGAAGGCGATTCCAGCCGAACGCTCGTCCCCGCCGGCACACGCGATGATCCATGCCGAAGGAATAACCGCGCCGCCGACGAACGCAGTGCCGAACTCATCGAGCGCACCGCCTGCCAACAGGACTTTTTTACGACGGAACAGCTCGGAGCGCAACGCTTCCGCTTCAGACGTGCGCACATAGCGGAGCAGAACCGCGTCGTTTGCAGCGCCGCCGGCCGTATCGATCTTCACATTGCAGATTCCCAAAACACGCTGCATCACGCCCGCCTGCTGATTGACCGACTGGATGCGCTGATAGGGCACGTGGCGCCGTTTTTTGTTGATAATTCCCGAAAAGAGCGAGAATTCCGTCGGGGTGAGTTCGTAGCTGAGGTTCTTCCATGAAAGCCACTGCACCGAAAACACGATGCCGCCGATAACGAGAGCCATCACAATGCCGACGCCCGCCGCGATAAGCAGAGCGACGATGGAAGAAAGGCCTCCTTCGATCAGAGAAATGATCGACCCGAGCGAGGAAATGACCACCGCGACGGCAATGGCGCCCAAAGCGGAAAGGCCGCCGAGCCATATATACGAATGGTGCACGGAATGCTTGCCCGGGCGCAACGATACGGGAACGGCGTTACGCGGGTCGTTCGGGGGAAGAGCCACGGCGCCGCCGCGCGCATAGGAGACCAGCGAGTCGCGATACGCCTGCCATTCGGCATTCAGGGGCGCAGGGAAGGACACGGCCGTCTGCTGCTCTTCGGAAACACGGGCGGAATCTTCCATAGAAGGCGACCGATCGGTCTGCATAGAGCGGGAATCGACCATGGTTTACACGTCCTCTTGGGCAAGACGGGCCTGCGTGGCGATGCGATCGCGCAAAACATCGGCCTCTTCGAATGCGAGACCCGGAATCGCATGCTCGCCCGCCGCTGTGGACACGGTAACGCTAGCAAGGCCGAACGCACGCAACACAGGCCCCTGCTTGGTATCGGTATTCTGAACGCGCACGAACGGAATCACCGAGCGCGTGCGCCAGATGATGCCCTTGGCGATGTCGAGTTCGTTTTCGCCCACTTCGTAACGCCAGCGCATGTAACGCAAGGGCGGTATGACGACCACCGCCGCGAGCAGCGCGAGCACCCATGCCGCCGTCATGGCCGCGACGACCATCCAGGCCCAACCCGCCAAAGGGTCGCTCATGGCCACGATGAAGAACGTGAACGCGCAGGCCAGATAGGTCGCGGTGATCCACAGCGCATCGCCGATGCACCAGACGCTTTTCACCTTGGGGTTCAGCTGGCTCTGGGGCAAAGGCCTCATATCCGCACTCCTGTCGCGCTTCAAGAACGAATCGGTCCGCCGACAGCGCAGTCGAAACGAAGCTCGAAACCCGCGCATATTTTTCGGCAGTGTAAAACTATGCAATCAGTATACAGACGATATATCAAATCCTGTAAACAGAAAGAAAACGGCCGGGATTTGCAGAATGTTCGGCTAAACACGCTCATTCGATGCATGCTCGCGCATGCGCGCCGCCCATTTTTCTCCCTCGGGTACAATAAACCCTCGAACACCGCGGGCCGGCTTAGCCCGCATTCGTAGAGCGTCCGGAGCAAACGCGCCGGGCGCATGTCATCCCCAACAAAGGAAGCCCCATGAGCACCCTGCCCTCTCTTTCGCTGAAACACCTTGTCGAACTGCTGAATGCAGCGGGATGCGCGGCACGCCTCGAAGGCGACAATGCGCAGGTCGGCGGCATGACGGTCGATTCGCGCGAAGCCGCGCCCGGGTGCCTGTTCGTCTGCAAGGGCGCCTCGTTCAAACCCGCGTTCCTCGCATCGGCGATCGACGCGGGCGCCACGGCGTACCTGTGCGACGAAACGCTCGCCGACGCCGTCGCGCAAGCAGGCGGCGACACGCCTCGCATCGTCGCGTACGACGTGCGCCGCGCCATGGCGCTCGTGGCCGCCGAGGCCTACGGCAGGCCCGACGAACGCTTGAACATCATCGGCATCACGGGTACGAAGGGCAAATCCACCACGGCCTACATGCTGCGATCCATCTTCACCGCCGCAGGTGCCGAGACGTCCATCCTGGGCTCGATCGAAACCGACGACGGCGTCGAGCGCTACGAAAGCCACAACACCACGCCCGAAGCCCCCGAACTGTGGCGTCACCTGCGCAACACCGAAGAGGCCGGGCGCGAAATCATGGTGATGGAAGTGTCGAGCCACGGCCTGAAATACGACCGCGTGCTGGGGCTGCATCTGAACACCGCGTGCTTCCTCAACATCGGCCGCGATCACATCTCTCCCGTCGAGCATGCCGATTTCGAAGACTACTTCTCTTCGAAGCTGCGCATCTTCGATCAGTGCGAGACCGCCGTGGTGAATCTCGACTCCGACCATGCCGATCGCGTGCTTGAAGCCGCGAAATCTGCGAAACGCCTGGTCACATTCGCGATTGAACGAAATGGCGGCACGCAGGCCGACTACCTGGCGCGCAATATCGTCACCTCCGAGCGAGGCATTTCCTTCACAGTCGAAGCCGAAGGCGAATCCCACGCCATGACGCTCGGCATGGCGGGCGCCTTCAACGTGTCCAACGCCCTGGCCGCCATCGCCATGGCGCGCCTTGCGGGCGTAAGCTTCGACGCGATCGCCGCGGGCCTTGAGCACGTGCGCGTGCCCGGCCGCATGGAGCTCGTGGCCTCCGCCGACGGACGCGTCGTCTGCATCGTCGACTATGCTCACAACGAGCTTTCGTTCGAAACCCTGTTCTCGTCCGTGGCCAAGGAATATCCGGGACGCAAGGTGATCGCCGTCTTCGGCGCGCCGGGCGGCAAGGCGATCGAGCGCCGCGAATGCCTGCCCCACGTTGCCGGCCGCTACGCCGACTTGATCATCTACACCGAAGAAGACCCTGCTCACGAGCGCGTCGAGGACATCTGCGCCGAGCTCGCAGCCAACACCCCTGCAGGCGTGGCGCACGAGGAAATCTACGACCGCGAGGCGGCCGTCGCGCGCGCGTTCGAGGCCGCAGGCGACGAAGCGGCCGTCGTGCTGCTGTTGGCGAAAGGCGACGAAACCACCCAGCATCGCGGCGACGACTACCCCGAAATCAAGAGCGACCTGGCGCTCGCCCGCGAAATCCTGAACGCCTAAACTTCCGCGGCCCGCAACTGCGGCGCCGTCCATCCACGCATCACCGGAAGGAGACCGATGCCCACCTATATCGCCCACTACAAATCGCCCAATGGATCGACGCAGGTCTCAGGCGTGTTCGAATTCGAAAGCACCCATCGCGCAGGCTCCAAGCAGAACATGCACGATGCGCGCATGTGCATGCTGCAGTCCTACGGCAACGAAGCCGTGGCCTGGCAGATCGATTCCATCGAGGCGAAAAAGGCCGACGAGGCGCGCTCGGACCACCAGATGCAGCTCGACTTCCGCGAGCCGGCCGAGCATAAGCCCAAGAAGCGCATCGTCCGCGGGTTCAAGTAGGAGCAGCGTCGCCCGCCTTCCGATGCGGACCCATTCAAACACGCTGCCGAACAGGCGTAACGCAACAAAAAAAAAGACCGAACCGCATGAACGCGCGGTTCGGTCTTTTCGTTTTCCGGGCTTCGCTGGAATGTCGCGGCGAACGCGGCATGGACGCGCCTTATGCGGCCACGGGGCCCTTCTCGTCCACGAAGTAACGCTTGTACCAGATCAGGAAAGTCAGCGTGGTGTAGATCTTGCGATGGTTGAGCGCGCGGCCTTCGAAGTGGTCGTCCAGCATGGCCATGAGCTTCTTCGTGTCGAAGAACTCCTCGGCCCACGGCGCGGTGAAGTACTCTTTCACGTAGTCGTAGTACTTCTGCTCGCGCAGCCAGAACTTGATCGGCACCGGGAAGCCCTTCTTGGGGCGCGTAGCCCACTCGTCGGGCAGCACGCGGTTGGCCGCATGGCGCAACACCTGCTTGTTGCCATTCTCGTTCACGCGATAGCGCGCGGGAATGTGCTGGGCGAATTCCATGACCTTCTTATCGAGGAAGGGCACGCGCAGCTCGAGCGAATGCGCCATGCACATCTTGTCGGCCTTGAGCAGGATATCGCCTGGCAGCCACATGTTCATATCGAGGTACTGGCGCTTGGACAGGTCGCAGAAGTTCTGCACGCGGTCATACACCGGCGCGCACAGGTCGAATGCGTCGGGGCCCTTGGCGTAATCGGGCTTCACCACATCGTCGATTTCGTCGGGACGGTAGATGAACGCCTGGCCCGTGAACCACTTCTCGGGCATTTCGGCGGCCTTCAGCAGGAAGTTGCGGCCCTTGAAATACGATTTGTCCGCAACGAACTTGCCCAGGCCGCGACGGATGCAGCGCGGCACGATGCGCTTGAACCTGGCCAGCGAGGGCACGTCTTCGTAGTAGGCGTAACCCGCGAACAGCTCGTCGGCGCCTTCGCCCGAAAGCACGACCGTGACCTGCTCGGACGCCAGCTGGGCCAAGAACCACAGCGGCACGCTGGACAAGTTCGACTGAGGCTCGTCCATGTGGTATTGAATCCGGGGCAGCATCTCGAAGAACTCGTCGGCCGTCACCATCTTGCGGAAATTCTTGATGCCCAGCTTGTCGGAAAGCTCGGCCGCGTAGTTGGTCTCGTTGAAGTCCTTATAGTCGAAGCCCACCGAGAACGTGTTGTCAGGCATCAGGCATGCGGCGATGTAGCTTGAGTCGACGCCGCCCGAAAGGAACGACCCCACCTTCACGTCGGCGATGCGATGGGCCGCCACGCTCTCGTGAACCACCTGGTCGCATTCCTCGACATACTGGTCGAAGGTCTTGGAATCGTCATCGGAGAAATCGGCATCCCAGTAACGGCGCACGTCCATCGTGCGCGTGGCCAGGTCATATGTGAAGCAGTGCGCCGCCGGCAGCTTGAAGACGCCTTCGAAGAACGTCTCGTCCGTCGCGGGGAACTGCATGGTCAGATACGGACGCAGAGCCTGCTTGTTCACGGCCTTCACGAAGCCGGGATGCTCGAGGAAACTCTTGATTTCGCTGCCGTAAAGCAGGTCGCCCTGGGCGGTGGTGCAGTAATAGAACGGCTTGATGCCGAAGATATCGCGAGCACCGAACAGGCGATTCTTCTTCTTATCCCAGATGACGAACGCATACATGCCGCGCAGGCGATCGACGACGCCCTCGCCCCACTCTTCGTATCCGTGCAGGAGCGACTCGGTGTCGGCGTCGCAGTGGAACTCGTAGCCCTTGGCCTCGAGCTCGCGACGAAGCTCCATGAAATTGTAAATCTCGCCGTTGAACGTGACCACCACGCTGCCGTCGGCGTTGCTCATGGGCTGCGAGCCCGCCTCGGTCAGGTCGAGGATGGACAGGCGACGGAAGCCCATGGCCACGTTATCGGCCAGAAACGCATCGCCCATGTCGGGACCGCGATGCACGATGCGATCCATCATGGCCTGCAGGACCTGCTGCCTGTTTTCGATATCACCGGTGAATCCGACGAATCCGCACATAAGGCACCTTTCGTAGTTGGCAAGGCCCCTTCGCGAGGCCCGTTATTCCGAAACGATGATTTTACCGCCCGAAGCCCCTCTTCAGGGGAATTTCGCCATTTCAATAAAAAGGCCCCGCTGAAAACGGGGCCGAACGCGCTATTTGTAGTTGTCAGGGTTGGCGAATTTGTCGATATAGCGATGCACGTGGATCTTCATCCAAGCCCAACGCATCGGATTGAGGCGCAGGTCGGGAGCATAATCGAAACTCATAGACTCTTTACCCTGTGCGACCAGCTGCTTGGCACGCTCCACGAACTCGGGGTCTTTGACGTACTGGTACACCACCTTGCGCGGTACGGAATGCCAGAACACCTCGTTGGTGTTCTGCACGCATTCGCCCAGGTCGCGCTTGAATACACGGTCTTCCACCACGTAACGCGCGATATTGTGGCCTGCGGCCGTGACATGGTAGTTGGTGCGGCCCTGACGCAGATTGACCTCGAACACCTTGTAGGATCCGTCGCGGTCGTCGCGCTTGATATCGAAGTTCGCGAAGCCCGTGAACCCGATATTCTCGAGGAAGTTCTTGATGAGCTCCTGCAGCTCGGGGTTCGGCTGCGTGATGATGGCGCAGGGGTTGCCGAGCGCCGTAGGCGTGTGCTCTTCGAGGCCCTCGCGGCCGAAGCAGATCAGCTTCACCTTGCGGTTGCGGTCGCAGTAAGCGGTCAGGACGTTCATATTGCAGTCTTCGCCGACAACCATATCCTGCAGCAGCACCTCATCCGGATAACCCGCGCCGAAGATCAGGCTCAGGATGCGCAGAGCATCGGCCGGATTCTCAGCGGTGTAGACCTTTTTCATGCCGTCGAAAGGATGCTCCCAATACGTCACGCTCATGGCGGGCTTCACGATGATGGGATACACGAACCCGACCGCCTCTTCGGACAGGTCGGCTTCGGTGAGTCCCTGGCTGAAGCGCTCGGGCGTCACAGCGAAGGTTTTCGGGTACGGAATGCCGTGCTCCTCGCACATGCGGTAGAAGCTCGATTTCGACTCGAGGCGGTCGCGCAGCTCGGCGTCGATGTAGAGCGTCACGCAGTTCTCGGGCAGGTCGTCCTGGATTTCGGAAAGCAGGGCCGCGTATACGTCGGCGCAGCCCCATACCAGGTGCATCGTGTCGGGATGCTTGGCCGCGAACTCCTTGACGGTGGCAAGAAGCACCTCGGGCTTATCGAGGTTCTCGTTGTAGCTGCATTCAACGATGCGGCTATGCATGGTGTCGCCCGCGGCGAAGCGGCCGAACGCATAGCTTTTCTTGCCGTACTGCTCATGGATGGCGCGAGCCACCGAGTAGCAGTTCATATCCCCGCCGATCAGTACGGGAATGAAGTCGATTTCCTCAGACAAGGTTTCTCCTCGTTCAGTATCGGTACAGGCGAACGGGTTTGCCCGTTCGCCGCAAGCGCCTGCGATTATAGGCGAGAACGCCGTCTCACGTGTAAAACGCGGGGGCAGCAAAGGCGCATTGCGGCAAGACCCTTACGCCAGGCGGCTGCCTACTTCCTTCGCTGCGGCGGCCTTGTCGAAGTTTCCGCCGGTAGCGGCATTGAGCGCGCCCATGACCTTGCCCATGTCGCGCTTGGTCTCCGCGCCCACTTCGGCGATC
Source organism: uncultured Slackia sp. (assembly GCA_900555495.1). GTDB lineage: Bacteria > Actinomycetota > Coriobacteriia > Coriobacteriales > Eggerthellaceae > Slackia. The sequence continues at coordinate 37,617 of USLD01000001.1, forward strand.
GTCTTCTCGACCAGGGCGACCAGCTCGGCGCCTTCGATCTGCTTGGGCAGGTAGCCTTCGAGAATTTCGACCTGCTCTTTCAACATGGCCGTACGTTCCTCGTTATTGCCCGCCTTGGCGGATCCCTCGAGCGTTTCGCTGGTCTGCTTGACCAGGCGCTTCAGCATGGCGTCGACATCGGCCTCGACGATTTCGCGGCGCTCGTTGACCTCGATGTTTTTCACCTCGCCCAGAACCTGACGAAGAATGGACAGGCGGTTTTTATCGCGAGCGCGCATGGCGTTCTTGATTTCTTCCTGCAGTGCGGCGTATTCCATGGTGCCTCCCCGTATCTCGTATCGCACGCCCGGCGGCGCGCGGATTTTGCCATACACCCAAGTATAACGCGCGCGAAAAAGCGCGATGCGAAACGAACTGGAAACGCATCCGACCGCCCGAAACGACAGGCGAAGCGGCGCATACCGCGCCGAAGCGAAAGTTTGAAGGCCGCGCTAGAGGCACGCGAGGCTTACTTTGGAAAAAAGAACCGCCTCAGGTCAAAAAATGCGAGGTTTGGCACGAAGGCGTGAGGGAAGGCCGCCGTATCGCTCGTGATAATCCACAAGATGATATAAAGCGCGGCATATCAATGCCGAAATAGCCCCGGAAAGCCGCGCACGCATCCGCACTCGTGGCATACCCTCGAAAAAATGACCTGAGACGCCTTCTTTTTCCAAGAAAGGCAGACGGGCACTGGTGCGAACCCATAAACCAGCCAGGCAACGGGCGCCGATGCGAAAACGGCAAAGCGACCGGACGACTGGACGCAAAAAGGGCCGCCCCGAAGGAAGGCCCTCAA
>USLD01000002.1 GCA_900555495.1 uncultured Slackia sp.
ATCGTCTGCCTTGCGGTTACTGCGAAAGCCCCTGCGCTGCATCAGGTGCAGCAGTATACGGGCAAAATCCAGTGCTGTCACCGGGCCATCCAACGCCTGAACACGCAGCGCATAGACATCCGGCAGATGTCCCGCTTGCACAGCCTGCTCTATTTCCGCCTTACCGGGCAGACCATTTTTCTCCATCAGCTCGTACAGATCCGCCTTGCGCAGGCTGCGGCGGCGCAGGCCAGGGTCATCATGCCGTCGGAGGTCTTGGCGAACCCGAGCGCCCCGGCCACCTTGTCGGCCAGCTGGCCCAAGACCCCGCCCGAGCCGGATCCGTCGCCCTGGCCGCCGTTGCCGCCCTGCTCGCCCGGGCCGACCGGCTGGTCGGGATTCTCGGGGTCGGGGGCATCGGGATCGACCGGCGTGTCGGGATCGACGGGCTTATCGGGGTCGACCGGTTTGTCGGGGTCGGGACCGGGCGAGGGCTTGTCCTCCTCGAACTTCGGCGTGGCTTCCACCGTGAAATCAAGCGATCCGCCTACCTTCGTGGGAACGCTTACCAGCACGGGGTCGCATGCGAAGCCCTTGTTCGCAGGCGCCGGGTCGTACCGAACGATCAGATACAGCCCCGTTTCCAACGAACCGAAGGTCGCATGGCCCGACGCATCCGAGCGCGCGGTGCGCATCGGGTCGATGCCCTGCTTTTCCGCATGGGCAGCAACCTCGCGCGCCATCGCCCTCAGACCGGCTGCGTCAAGCGCCGCCCAATCGCGATCGAGCGCCGAAAACGCCTCTTCGGTGATGTATTCCACCGAAGCCGTCGCCGAATCAACCGTGGCGGACGCCACCTTAGTCAGCGCGTAGCCGTCGCCCGCAAGAGGAACCTTGCTTCCGCCGCGATCGACCGTGCACGTAAGCCCGATCGACCCGTAAGAAGCCGCGTAGGCCGGAGCACTCCAAGCGAGCGCCGAGCACGCCAGCACGCAGGCAAGCAGAAGCGCCGCAGCGGCTTTCATGCTATGAATCGCGCCTTCTCGCATGCGCCCCTCCTTCCCTTTCGTGCGCGCTTCGCGCGTCGGGCACATACGAGCCGCGCGACAGTTCCTCATAGGTTCGCGAACGCGGAACGCCCGCTAACGCCGCCGCCTGCATGGCGGCCCGTGCGCGGTTCGCGCGCACCTTCAAGACGATCAGCACCACCCCGATCGCCGCGAGCGCAAGCATCAGCAGCGCGTACGGCAACGGAATGTTGATGAAGCTTTCCGTCTTGCCCACCGCTTCGTCCATGGCCTCCACGTACGGGATGGCATGGGCGTGCACCAGCAAGCGATGCGAGTTCACGCCGTAAGGCGTGCAGGTGACCAGCGTGCACAGGTCTTCGCCTTCGCGAATAACCAGGCTTTCGGTCTCATGCGGCAGCACGGTTTCGATGCCGTCCACCTGGTAGGCGCAGGTCTCGTTGAGCACGCGGATGTAGAACTCGTCGCCCGTGGCAAGCTTGTCCAGCTCGGTGAACAGCTTCGCCGACGGCAGGCCGCGGTGACCCGAGAGCACCGTATGCGTGGAAGGCCCGCCCACCGGAAGCGAGGTGTCGGGCAAGTGCCCTGCGCCCACCTGCAGCACGGGCTCTTCCACCGTGTGATAGACGGGCATGGTCACATCCAGCTTGGGGATGGTGAGGTAGCCCATCACGCCGTCGCCGTTGAGGTTGAGCAGCTCGTCGTAAGCCGGCAGGCCCTCGGCCGGAACGGCGGCGTTGATCGGGGCCGCGGAATCGGACGTTTCGTCCTGGGGTGCGGCCCCAGCCATCTGTGCCAGATGCTCGTTGTAGGCGCGCGCCTCGCCGAGCATTTGCGCATACTTCTCTTCGGTAAGGTTTTCCACCGCCGCATCGTAGTTCTCGATGACGCGGCTTGAGTTGCGCTCCACCAAGAAGTTGCTCACGGTGGGATAAAGCAGAATGCACAGCCCTATGCCCACCAGGATGAGCGGCAGAAAATCGCCGAGTCGCTTACGCATGCGCTAAGCCGTCCTAGCGAACGCTGCGCTTGCGACGAACGGCCCACACCACGCCGCCGATGATGGCGAGAGCGCCGACGACGGTGAAGAGAATGGTGCCCATGCCGCCGGTCTCGGGGAGCAGAGCGCCGGTCTTGTTCACGACGACGACCTCGTGATCGCCATGGGCAGCATCGGTAAGCGCATCGCCATACTTGACGCTATGGGACTTCAGAGTTCCGTCTTCGTTATATTCAGCTGCGATAACAACCTTCTGAGGGGTGGCCAGCTTGTTGTAGCCATCGGGAGCAACAAGCTCTTCAACCCAGTAGGTGCCTTCTTCAAGACCCTCGACGCTGAATTTGCCCGTGTCGGTAGTAGTGATGGTCTCGACCGCGCCAGTAGCAACGTTCAGCACATATTTGCCATTCTGCTTGTCATCAAACTTCAGGGCAATATCGTCTCCTCTGAACGCGCCGTCCCCGCCATCTTTCCAGATTTTGAACTGAGCGCCAGCCAGGGGAGCCTTCTGCTCATTCTGTTTGTTGATGCCGAACTTAAACGCATAGGTATACGTCTTGTCAGGAGTGGAGGTACCCGTTCCGGTCTGAGGATTCTTGGGGTCGTTGCTGTATTCGACCTTCACTTCATTGGTGTTCGCAACGTCACCATCGATGACGGCCTTGTCGTTCAACTTAGCCTTATAAGTTGCCGTAATCGTATCCCCAGCAACAAGAGTGCCCTTATTGTCCGTCAGATACTTGCTCAAATCGATAACGAGCTTGGTATTTCCGCCCTCGCTAACAGCCTCGACCTTAAAGTCGGTATCCTGAGCCAACGTCTTCTGGCCAATCTGAACAGTAACTCCAGTGGTAAGGGGCTGGGCAGGAAGGACAACGTCGCCCTGTGCATCCTGAAGCGTCAAACCAGCAGACAGGGTGTCGATGAACTTAAACACATACGTCGCGTAGTCAGTCATATCGGGAACCTTGGAGGTCAGCATAAAAGTGAGCACGTCACCAATCTGCGCGCCGCCGCCATTCGGCTTTCCCCCGGTGACCCCGGCAACGGACTTATCAACCGTAGGATACTCGCTCTTAATAGCCCACGTCGCAGTCGTGTCAGCAACGTTCACCAGCATAGCGTCGGTCTTGCGATCGGCAGAAGTCGAGCCATCGGCAGGGAATGCCAGGTAATAGCCGTAGGCCACCTGCGTAAACACAGCAGAAGCCTTGCCCTGCGATGCCTCACCGGCCGGCTGGGTGGTAGAAAGCGCGTTGAACGCCGCGCTGTTGTCGCGCGCATACTTGCGAGCCTCCTTGGCGAATGCCACCAGCTCCGCAGAATCCTCCGTCATATTGGAAACGTACGAATAGGCAGCCTGAGAAAGCTCTTCTCCAGACATATTGTCCATCGTAGTTTCGCCGAGGCCCTTAAAGAACGCCGCCCATGCGTCCTCAAGCGTGTACGCAACATTGGCGCCGCTCTTGGTAGCACCGAACATCTTCACGATGGTCACGTTCTTTTTTGCCAACTCGGCATTGCCCGTCACGGTCAGCGTGCCCGTTTCTCCCGCGGCGAACGCCTTGGCGGGGGTGGCGATGAACGCCATGGCGAATACCATCATCGCCGCGACGAAAATCGCCGTTACTTTTCTTGCCGTTGACTGCATGTCCATTCCTTTCCTTGCGTCATACGTCCCTCTTCTATGCAGAACCGACTTGCGTCGATGTCTAGCCTCATTCATCGCCGCCGTCCGAAGCGCGGACTCCGGACGCGCGGCATCAAGGGCGCGTCGCTCGAAACGACGCGCCGCCTTGTCAGATGCGCGGCAGGTTCAGCACCACCGGCCCGCCCGACGCACCGCCCGGTACCGCTACGCCCTGCGCCGCAGCCCCGAACCCGAGCGCCTCGCACGCGGCCTGCATCGCCCTACGCCTGCGATACCAGAGCGCGCCGCCCGCCATAAGCGCGAGCGCCAACACGACCAGCGGCCATACGCCCCTGCCGCCCGCCTCGGGCAGCGCGGACAGATGCGTGTTGGTGATCTCGATCACACGGTCCGTTCCGTTCACGCGATACGTGACGGTGTAGCCCGCATCGGAGAGGTTCTTCCAAACGCCGTTGACCAGCACTTGCGCCTCGGTGGCTTCATACGAGTAGTAACGGATGACCGACGGGGTCACCGACGTATCCTCGAACGCCACGGGCAAGCCCGCCACCACCTTGAGCCAGGTTTCCGTCCATCCGGAAGCGTTCTCCTTCTTGCTCAACTCGACCCATTGCGGATTGGGCAGCGGAGCAGATACGCCGCCGTTGCCGTCCTGCATGACGAGCTCGTTCGGCACCACCTTGTCGGTGCCGTTGACGTACGAGCCGACGAGCTTCACGCGAATGGCCTCAGGACGCAGGCCCTCCTTGTTTCCTGCGTCGTTCCAGATCTTCTGGATAGTCACGTCTACACGCGCCTCGCAGGGGTCCTGGCCCTCGTCGGGCTCGGGGGTCAACACGCCGCCGTTGCCGGTCTGGGCGGCATCAAGCATGAGCACGGCCTTGGCCGAGCTCTCGTACACGCCAAGCGGCTCCTTGAAGCCCGTGCCCGGAGCGCCCAGACGGATCGCGTCCTTAACGCCCACCCACTTGGTATCGTCGTCGCCGGCGGCGCCGCTCGATGCCGTGTTCTGGTCGTAACAATTCACCAACTCGAAGAAGTTGACGTCGTATCGGTCGAGGCCCGTATCGAACGTACCGGCGCCCGTATCGACCACGGCGGGCGCAAGCGTCGAGCTGCCGCCGACGCCGTTATGCACGACGGCGTTCGTGTCGCCCTCCACGTGGGGACGATAAATGCGGTAGACGTTGTAGTTGTTCGCATCGTCTGGGCCGACGATGTCTTCCATGTTGTTGAAATTCCAAACGCTCTTAAGCTTGGTGTTCGCGAACGGGTCGACCTTCTCGGCCGTGCCGCGCACCACGTCGGCGTAATACATGTCGTTGTGGTACAGCACGCCCTCGTCGTTCAGGCCCGAGAAACCGCACGCATAGCCGGTGGCACGTTCGGCCACGCCGTCGGCATCCTGAGAGGCTCCGCCGCCGAAAACGTCGTAACCGTTGGCGACGCCCGTCACCGAACATCCCTCCACACGGGCACGGTTGCCCTTGATGAGCTCGATCGTCAGGTTGGACTTAGCGTTCGCTGGATCGATGACGCCATCCCCGTTGCACGGAAGCTTGATGGTGGAGTCGCCGATCGTGACGATGGCCACATCGGTTTCCTGCTTGTTTTCTGCACTCTTCTTCGAAAGCGACACGCCGATCTTCAAGCCGAACAGATTCACGTATACCGCGTCGCCGTCGGCAAGCACCTTAAGGTCGAAAATCTTGTCGATACCGAACCACTTGCCCAGATTGATGACGCCCAGATTCTCGAGACCCGGAACATACAAAACCTTGAGCAGCGCGTCCACGATAAAGAGCACCAGGTCAAGGAGCCACGAGTTCACTTCCGTTTCCACCAAATGGGCGCGCAACGCCTCGCCAGCGAAACCGCCGGCGATTTCGCCGCTCGCGACCAGCTTGAGGTTGCCTGCATCGCAATCGTTCACGCGCGCAAGGTCGGCGTAGCCGACGAAGCCGGCCGCAACCTCGCGGCCCTTCGCCGCGTTGGTACCCAGACCGTAATCCGCGCCCTGATGAGAGGACGTAACGGTGTATCCGTCGGCGATGCCCATAACAGTGGAGCGATCGACATGCGAGCCCCAAACGTCCAAAACGCCCGCCGTTGCTCCAAGCAAGTTGTTGACCTGCGCGTTATCAACGTCGACCGTTCCAGCCTTGCCCAGATGGCCCACGAAGCCGCCCGTGTAGTTCACGCCTGACACGCTCATGAGGTCAGTCACGGCGCAATCCTTCGCCGAGCCGTTCACGAGGGAGCCGGCGAAACCGCCGGCCGTGCCGGTGAACTGCTTGGAGCTCATAATGCCCTGCGTGGAGCTGTCATGCGCACGCACCTGGAAGCCGTCGGCCACGCCGTCGACGTTCGCGTGGTAGAAATACGGACGGAATGCATCCACCGCAGCGATGTTGCCCGCCTTGATGAGCTTGAGCAGCAGATTCGTACTCTGATCGCCCTCGGTGCCGCCGGCAACGCTCGCGACGCCCGTCACGTCGGCCTGACCCACGAAGCCGCCGGCATACTGACCGCCCTCGACACCGCGCAAGCCGTTGACCGCAACCGTATCCAGCCCCGTCTTGCCGCCGTCCTTCGTACCGACCACGACCGCCTTAGCGGAACCAGCGAAGCCGCCGACGGCGCGGGCGTACGAACGGGCGCCGGCGTCGCCGTACGCGCCTTCGACCGTGAAGCCCCAAGCGCCCGCTGCGGCGTCGGCAGCCGCATCGACGGCGGAAACCGATGCGCCGCGCACCGTGGACACGGTGGCATTCAACACCGACGCGACGCTTTGCGGAGTGCCGATGAGCGTATCCAGCAACTTCTGTAGCAAACCGCTCGAAGCATCATTAGTGTTCACGTCCGCCACGCCCGCTGCGGTGATGACGCCCGCGTAGCCGCCGACGCAGTTTGCGCCGGACACCTTGCGAAGGTTTTCGACGTTGCAGCCCGTAGCCTTGGCGTCCGCATGCGTGGCACCGACCGTCCAGCGATCGCCATCTTTATTGGCATCGGCAAACGTGGCGTCGCCCCAGATCTGAGCACCCGAGGCATAGCCCACGTAGCCGCCGGCGAAGCCTTGCTCGTGCGAGGAGTCGGGCGCCGTGGAGCGCACCGTCATGCCCTTGCGATATCCCGTGACGCCGGAGCTTTTCGCCACCGGCACCAAAACATCGAGCGCCGAGACGAGCTTGCCCAGGTTCAGATTGAGCAGATTCAGCAGATCGACGCTGCCCAAGCTGGCCGCATCGGCCGTTTCCATGGAGCCCGCGAAGCCGCCTGCCGCGCGCAGCGCGCTGACGAGCTTGGTATCCATCGCCTGACCGTGCGTGACCACGCCGCCGTGCATCAGGCCCACATAGCCGCCCGCAATGCCGCCGCGTACCGCATTGACCTGGGTGGAATGCTCCGCACGCCCCGCCACGACATTGGTGCCGAAGACATAGGACGCGATGAACTTGTCGAACTCTTCCTGCGATGTAAAGTTCTCGTTCGCCGCATCGCCGATCTGCGGGCCGTAGCCGCCCATCGCGCCCACGTGTTCAGCCCAAGCATTCCAGCTTTTGAAATCCATGCCGCGCAAGGGGCCCGTGACCTCGGTGTTTTCCTGCGTGGGATACGTCACCTCAAGAGCGCCGAGCAAGTTGTTCACCTCGACCAAGCCGAAGAGCAGGCTGAGATTACCCGTGCTCGCCGTCTCGGCAGGCTCAAGAAGGCCCGTATAGCCGCCGGCGAATTCCGCGCCGTACACGCTGCGGATACGCTCGGCAACGGCCACGCGCTGCGTACCCGCGTAATGGTTAGAGGCGTCGTTTTCCTTTTTCCACGAAGCGTTATTCTTACCCCAGATATGGGCGCCTTCGTTATGGCCTACGTAGCCGCCGGCCATGCCGCGCAACGCGAGCTTGTCGGAAGGCGCCTGGGCACGCACCGCACCGCCGCACGGAACGCTGGTTGTTTCGCTGTTGCGAATGGTGGGAACGAAGTCCTGCACCAGGGATGCAAGCGTGCCGTTCGTGCCCACCAGACCTTTAAGAATAGAGGTGTTGTCGGCAAGCACGCTCGCCACATCGCCGGGAGCGATCGCGCCGGCATAGCCGCCCGCGGCGACCTGACCCACGATGTAGGAGAAGTCGTACGCATTGGAGTTCTGAATGTGGCCGCCCTTGACCTCGCCCGCGAAGCCGCCGGCACTACCGACCGGGTTGGCAGCGCTGCCGGGGTCGGCCGATCCGTCGCCCAGGTCGCCCTCGGGAAGGCCCGTCTCGGTCGCCAGCACGGCAAAGCCGCCCGTGCCGCCATTGACATCGGAATGCTCGATCGTCGAAACCACCACGGAGAGCGCACCGGCGATGTCGGTAAGCTTGATCGCCTTGCCCAACACGTTGAGGCCCTTGCCCACCGAGGCGGCCGATCCCACATCCATCTTGCCTATGAAACCGCCGGCATAGCGCGGAGCTTTCACAGCATATGCGCTCTGTCCGTCGAAGTACGGAGTGCCGTCGGTTCCCTCGAGCTCGGCGGGCTCGACCACGCCCGTATGGCGCAGCTGAGTCACGTCGCAGTTGGATACCTGGGCGCCCGAGCCATAACCGATGAAGCCGCCGGCAGAACCGGACTGGGAATCAAGCATGTCCATGCGCGTGGAAACCACGACGAAGCCGGGGTTCTTCGCGTCGGGCGCGGGCGCTCCGGACGTCGTCTCGACCGTCGAGGTATCCGACTTCACACCCGCATAGCTGATGAACGGCACATACGCGCCCATCACGCCCAGCAGCTCTTCTATGCCGATGTTCAGGCCGGCGATGCCGCCCAGAATGCTCACGCCTCCGTCAGCCGCCGCAAGCGCGCCGGACGTCACCTTGCCGCCGAAGCCGCCGGCATAGCTGTCGCCCGTCACTTTTCCGATGTTGTAAACCGCCCACGGCGAATCGGCACGGTTGGTCACTTCTCCGCTTTGGAAATCGCCCGCGAAGCCGCCCGCCATGTCGGCAGAAACCTCACCGCCGTTGATATAGGAAACGTCGACCGTGGTATATGAAGGAATCATATATCCCACAGCATTAAGCAGATTACCGACGGACAGCAATCCCTTGATCGCCGCCTCGTCCGCAACGTCGGCAAGACCGCCCGTGCGCGAAATGCCCACGAAGCCGCCTGCCACGCCGTCCTCAAGGTGCGCGGAGACCTTCGCGAGGTTGAGCACGTGGCCGTCGGTCACCTCGGCGCTGTTGGCGGAGGCGATAAAGCCCGCAGCCGCGAAACGCATGGCACCGCCATCGAGGTCGTTGTTGCCCGTAGCCTCGATGACCATGCCCGCGGGCACGCCCGTCACCGTCACGCCGTCCATCTTGACTTCAAGGCCGGCGGCAACCGAGAGCAAGCCGTTGAGCTTGAGTGCACCCAAGCCCAGAAGGTCGATGCCGCCCGCAGACGCCAAGTCACCAGGGCCCACAAGACCCGCGAAACCGCCGGCGTTGTTCTTAGCCGTCATGCTTTTGATATTGGAAATGGCCACCGTGCTCGTCGCGGGGGCAAGCGCGGCTTCCTTGTATGCGTCGTCGGCGCGGCCGACCTTGCCGCCCGTCGCCTTGCCGATGCCGCCGGCTGCATTGGATCCGCCCGCAACCACGGTGAAGCCCTCGGCCACGCCCTCGACCGTTACCGAACTTACGTTGAACGGCAGATAGCCGCCCAAGCCGACCGTATTGTTGATGATGCCGCCCACGGAAGCCGTGCCGAGCAGGCCGGCAATACCGCCGGCGTACGACTAATCGGCCTTGACCGATCGCAGGCCCCTCAATTCGACAAGGCCCCCCTGTGCGGGACGCACGATCGTCCCTTTGCTCCAGAATTTGATGTCATCGAGATGGGGCTGGTCGGACGCCGCGATCACCACGCCGTCGCCACGACCCACGATGCCGCCGGCGCAATCGTTGGCAGAATGCACGGTGAAATCGCCGTTCATCCGCACGCCCAGCAGCTTGGACTCCTCAACGCCTACCAACGAAAGCAGGTCCTGCGCCGCTTCGGGATTGCTCGTCAGCAGGTCGTTCAGCAGACCGTTAACGCCCGTCAACAGGTCGGAATTCTTGTTCTCTCCGCGACCTAGGTCGGTCACCCAGCCAACGGTTGCCGCGCCGGCAAAGCCGCCGGCAATCGCCTTGACCTTGTGCACGTTCTCGATGGTCAATTCGTGACCCGTGGCCGAAACGTTCACGGTTCCTTCGATGGAATCATCCACGGCATAGCTGTTCGCCATAGCGCCAGCGAAACCGCCGGCGTAGCATTCCGCCGTCACCGTGACGCCCGAACGCACCGCGCATCCCACCGCCACGCTTTGCGGCTGAGCGACACGCACCAGCTCGACGCCCACTTCGGACAGCGCACCCTTCATGACATCGTTGCGCATAAGGCCCGCAAAGCCGCCGACGTACAAACGGCCCGTCACCGTATAGGGATTAACACTTTCCACCAAGCAGTCTTTTGCAATAGTGCCCACCATGACACCCGCAAAGCCGCCCGCATAGTCATTCTTTACGGAGCCGATGGTTTCGCCCGCTGCAAAGTTATGCACTGAGCAAGATGAGATAACGGGGTTGAGGTAATCCACGGGAATAAGGGCATTCGCATCGATGATATTGCTGTCAAGCAGAAGCGTAATGAGGTCGCCCAGTCCGAGGCCGGGAATGATATTCAAGAGGTTCGTCAGCAAGTCGACGATACTACCCAACAGGTCCGACACAATATCGTAGCGAGTATCGCCCTGCGCATAACCGACAAAACCGCCGTTCATTTGGGCGACGGAGGACACTTTCGCCTCGTGCACTTCGCATCCCGACACCTCGACATCGCCGATTACACGACCTGCAAAGGCGCCCGTGGCCAACGCTGAAGGATCGGCAGCGCGAACATTAAGAAGATTCTCGACGAGACCATCCAGATCAAGCAAACCACCCGTGAGAATTTTGAGCAAAGTGCTCAGCAAGCCGCCGACAACACCGCCCAAGAAACCAAGCAGTTCGCTAATGAGAGACTTGTCCACGCGCACTTCGGTGGCATGGTTCTCGACCGTTATCTTTTCGAGCGTGATGTTGCTCACCGTTGCTTTTTGAGGAACGCCAAATGGGTTCTTATCATCAAGCTTGTTCGAAATGGTGCCGAAAAACCCGATGCCCGTATGCTTGCGCACGTCAAGTTTAGAGTCCGCCTGTATAACGCTCACGTTGCTGATGACGGGGTTCGCGACCTTCGCGACATCGATGATGCCTTTGCCATCGACGCTGATGCAACCCCACAGGCTGCCCGCCGTACCAGGCGCGTCGCTTTTCGCACCGAGCATCGTGCTCGAGAACATCAACGGCTCCCAGGCAATGCCCCCCAAGTCGATGTCGCGAAAAATAATATAATTGGCATCGGCAGCATAGGTGGCACCGCTGTCCTCGATATCCATCTTCGGGTCGATCTCACCCGTTACCTGATTGACGCCGCAACGACCGGTAAGAGCTCCGTGAGCCTTGTGAATTTCGCCGAAGACGAAATCTTGCTTGCCATTTTGCGACGCAAGGAGATCCGCGTCGCCACCATAGAGCATAATCGGGTCGCCGTTTTCATCCGTATCGACTTCCCAATGAGCGCCGGAGAGCTTCGCTTGATAAGCAGCCGTATACACCTTTGCGCCGGACCCAATCGCGCGCAACTGCTGCTCGTTGCCGATAAGAATGTATTTCGTTCCGTTGATTTCTTTGACGACCTGACCCTTGAAGTCGCGACCGCCGAGCGCGTCCACCGCCGCACGATCGGCCAGCAGCACGTTGCCCGTTTCGCCGTCGCCTTGCTGCAGCACCTCGGCGCCCTCGATCGCCGCGGCATCCTGTTGGGCGTCCGATACCTCGCCCGAAACGGCGACATCCTGGTCGGAAGCGGCTTCGGCATTCACCGAGGCGTCGCCCTGTTCAGCTTCCCCTTGGGCGTCATCGACCGGCGCGATATTCGCATCTGAATCGGCTGCCTGGTCGTCGGGATTCGTCAGCAAAGAGACATCGGACGCGTCGTCCGCAAAAGAGCGCAGCACGGCATTGCCAGACGCGGCACCGGCCGCGGTCTGGAAATCGAGAACAGGATTCGTCTGAACGCCAACGCTTTCAGACGAATCATCAACAGTATTATTGCGCTCGAGGCTTTCCGCCGAAACAGCTTCGACGGAAGCGGGCGACTCGGCATATGCCCTATAGCCCGCCGGAGACCATCCCAACGCCAGAGAAAACGTCAGCACGGCCGCCATGGTCTTCCGGAAAAGCACTTCGCCACCCTTAGAACTGAGAAAAAAATTTCCGATTATAGTGGATTCGAAAAGAGTTCATAAACAATACAGAGAATCCCCTTTCCCTATATTGGCGCATTTGTGCTTTTCGTCAACTCTTAAAACCGATTAAATCCCTCAGAATAAGGATAAATGTGCATTTACTCCATAAGTGATACAATTTGAATCACATTAGCGGCAGCCTTTCGCCCACGCCTCGAACGAACCGAAACGGCTTTCAATCGACGTCGAAAACACCTCGAAGTAATCCTTTCGCGCCTCGAACATAGCGGCAAGCACCTCTACGGCATCGGGCGGCATAAGGCCTGCATAGTGCGCAAGATCGCGCTTATTCATCTCCGCATTGCATTCATTCGTCAGCAAATAGTCGGCCACGGCGTCGTCTTTCGCCACACCGCAAACGAGCTGCGTGCTTGCGCACACCACGCCCACTCGATCTTTGCCGTTGGCGCAATGCACCAGCGCAGGCCTGCCTTCGCTTACGATCGTCGTCACGATATCACGCACCGCATCGGCGTGATCGGCCATGACGCCGTACAAAAACAGCATGCGCTCGCCAGGCTTGCCATAAGCGGCCTTCACATGACGCGGTTTGGTTTCCTGCGTGCGCGATGCATCGTCTTGCAAGTCCACGGGGCATGTACGCACCTCGAATGCCTCGCAAATGGCGGCGGGCTCGGGGTTCGCCACGCGCTCCGCTTCCTTGCGCAGGTCGTACACCACTTCTATGCCGAGAGCCTTAAGCTTTTCCACATCATCGACGGTCGCGTCGCTTAGCGCGCGCGACCGAAACAGTTCCGGGCGGCCTTCGCGGCCGTCCAACCCGACGCACGGACGCAAACCGAATTTTTCACGCAAGGCGGCAAGAGCGTCCACCACCATGGGCATTCACCTGACTTTCGACGAATATTCACAATGCGTTTATGAAGACCGCCGAAACCGGCGGACGTTCGAAAAGCAAGCGCCTGCAAAAACCGATATGGAACCGCTCGGCAAATGACGCATCTGGCAGACGAACCGCCCTACAGGGAGCCATCCCCCTCGTCGCGGCCCAGCAAAAGCGCCATCATTTCCTGGCGGTCATGCACATCGAGCTTTGCATAGATATGCGCGACGTGGGTCTTAACGGTGTTGCCCGAAAGCACCAAGTCTTCCTGAATGCCGGCACGCGTGCGCCCACGCGCCATACAAGCAAACACCTCGCGCTCGCGCGGCGAAAGCCCATAGCGGTCGGCCACCTCTTCGCAACGTTGGGAAATAAGCGCATGCAGGCGCGCCGTGGCGTCGCCTTCGACCTGCTCTTCGACGACTGCGGGCGCAGCAGGCGTCTGTTCCTCAGAAACCACGGACACGGATTGCGCCGCAGGAACCGCTGCCTGGTCGGCCGCAGAAACGGGCGCAACGGCCGTAGACGACCGACGCCAATTCACGCGCATGGCGAACACCACCACGGCATACGCGGCCAAAAGCACCAACGTCGTATCGATAACCGTTGCATGGCTCATCAGCACAACCCACGCGATCGAAACGCCCGCATACACCGCGCAAGCGAATCCGATCACACGGTACGATGGTACGTCAAGAACGTCGAGAGCCGCGATGACCACGCACCAGAACAACAGATGGGCGAATAGCTCATCGAGCTGCACCACAATGCTCAAAAACGTAGCCGCGGGGCTGCCGGGGTCGACATACAGCGCCATGGCGAACATGCCGGCAAGCGTCACCAGAATGGCGGGCTGAAAGCGCATGGACATAGGGCGTTCCTGTGCGCCGATCAATGCGAAACGGGCGAACAGCACCAGGCACACCCCGCCAAGAACCAGGCTGGAGACCCATGCGATCGATTCGGAGAGGCTCGTATGCGTATCGCCCCACATGCCAAGAAAACTCATGGCGCGCACCACGGCCAACAAAATACCCGCCACGGCCACGATGGCCAGCAGGTCGCGTTTTTCCGAAAGGTCCATAGCCATGATGCGCGGACGACTGGGTATGCCGAATTCGGTACGGGTACGCGACGTGCGCGCGGCGATGCCCGGGTCGAGCCAGGGATCGCGCTCTACCTGGCGCTTCGCGGCGATGCGCGCGGCCTCGAACACAAGCGCAGACACGATCGGTAACGCAACGGCCACGGCCACCTGCAAGCCCGAATCGAGCGACGCGCCGAACGCCTCGACAAGCACGAGCTTGGCGAACAAGGCTCCGACAATGCTCCACACTGCGCACGAGAAAAGCTGCGTACGGGCAAGCAGCAGGTTATAGCGCGCCACAAGCCAGAAATATCCCACGCCCGATACGCACAGGCCGAAGGCCGCAAGTGCGCCGGGGTCGCACAGATCCTGACGATACGCCAATGCGAAGCATGCCGTTCCCGCCGAGGCGACCAACGGAAGCGTAGACATGAAGAACCTGTTCCAGCGTCTCATTCCATGGGGAAACGCCGCGAATAGAATACTGATTGCAAGAATGCCCGCTAGAAAGAACGCACGAGGATTGGTCCAGCCCTGCATACCGTCGGCGGCAGGCATGAACCCGAGCGTATGCCCCATGAGCGTGCACCAAACAAGATTGAGGCAAGAGCCGAAGGCGCACAGCGCCACGCACGCGTTCGGACGCGATTGAACAACGCCCATGCGCACCCCCTCGAATCCTCTTGCGACAAAAGACGTTCAGCCGATTCTATCCCAATTCCTGCATAAAAGGAAAACAAAGAGCTCGCCGATCGCGCACCGATTCCACCGAGAACCCGCGGGCGCGATGGTTCGACAAGCCGTCGAGGACGGAAAGACGCCAGGAGCTCGGCAGGGCGCCGGGCAAAGACCCCTGCATGCGACGCCACCCCGCCAAAAGAGAGGCCGAACGACGCTCACCCATATGGGCGATGGCTTTTGACCTGGACTTTTAGAAATCGTATTTCACGGCGATACAAAGGAGCGACACGGCCGGATAGTATAGCCCCCAGATAACGCGCGCAGCGGTTTTACGACGAGACCCTCCTACCCTCTCGGAATTCCGTCCTGCGCGCGTTTTCGTCTCGCCCGAAGAGAGAAGGGAGGTAGGGGCGAGCGATTCCGCAGGCGCGCCCGCGCCACCACATGACAAACAAGGGGGAACTATGTCCATCAAAAGCAAGATCGCGGCGACCACGGTCTGCCTTGCTTGCATGCTTTGCTGCATCGCCGGCTGCGCGCCGCAGCAGCAGGAAGAGCAGGCTCCGGCAAGCACGCCCGCCGCATCCGAGAAATCCGAAGAATCCACCGTCACGCCCGAACAGCAAAAGGTCATCGACGGCGAAGAAGGCATCACCAACGCCGACATCAACGAAGACGCCTATCCTGGCAAAGAATACCTGGACGGCCTGTGGGACCGCTGGGAAGCCATCGGCGAGGAGCATGCTCCTGAAATCCGCACCCTGCCCGACGGCAAGATGGTGCAGCGCACTCCTACCGAGTACGAAGTGAACCCGGACGCTTGGCAGATCCAGGCAGGCTCCAATTCCTACAACACCTACTGGCTCGGCGCTGACGATCGCGGCTGCGAATCCTGCCACGCCGACCTGGACGCCCTGCTGAAGAACCTGCCCTACGAGCATCCCGTGGCATGGAACGACACCCTGGACAACGAGACCACGCTCCAGCAGTGCCTGTTCTGCCACTCCTACGCTCCCGGCTACATCGCCAAGCAGTACGAGTTCGGCACCCTGATGCACGGCATCCACTACACCGGCCCCGGCAAGGGCAAGTTCGACGGCGAGTACGAGGGCAACTGCATGTCCTGCCATAACGCCACCGAAAACGGCCAGGACATGGAGCTGTGGGACCTCACCAAGTACGATCGCCTGTGGGGCATCAACAAGGTTGAAGACGTCCAGGGCGAATTCAGCGTCGAGCAGGAGACCGTCCACAGCCAGGACGAAGTGTTCTCCTATGACTGGATGCACGCCTACTATGACAACATGCGCCACGGCGCAGGCGTCAACGGCCTGAACCTCGAAATGCCCCAGAGTCTGTTCGACAACTGGGAGATCACCATCGAGGGCAACGTGCCCAACCCCTACACCGCCAAGCTTCCCGACCTGATCGCCGAAGCTGAAGAGGCCGGCGTCATCGTGACCAAGGCTTCTAAGATGGTCTGCGACTGGAACCCCGTTGGCGGCGGCGGCGTCACCAACACCGAAGTCACCGGCATCCCGGTGAGCTGGCTGGTCGAGAAGGCCGGCGGCTACCTGAACGACACCACGGGCGTCCGCGTCCTGCGTGCCGACGGCAGCTCCAAGCGCGCCTTCCCGAAGGATAAGCTCGACGACAACGAGGCCCTGCTCGTCTACAAGATCGGCGGCGAGTACCTCGACGCCACGCGCGGCTACCCCTGCACCAACTGGGTCGAGGGCGTCGACGCTCAGATCAACTCCAAGCAGGTCGCAAGCTACAAGGTGACCAACGAAGACATCGACTACACCGACAAGTGGGCCGGCAACCCCAACGCCTGGCATAACGAGAACGGCGACGCGATGAACAAGCCCAATGCCACCATCCTCGGCATTCCCGACGGCCTGCTCATCCAGAACGGCGAGCCCTTCACCTTCAACGGCTACGTCGATGCCTACGACAAGAAGATCGCCAGCATGGAGTTCTCCATGGACCAGGGCGAGACCTGGACCAAGTTCGACCTGCCCGAGACCGACGTGAACAAGATGGTCTGGTGGAACTTCACCTGGACGCCGGAGAAGGAAGGCGCCTACTGCCTGACCGTCCGTGCGACCACCGAAGAGGGTGAAGTGAGCTTCGAGACCCAGACCGTCATGGTCAACGTGAAGGACGTCATGCCCACTCCCGAGCAGACCACCGTCCTCGAAACCGCAAGCCTGGTTCCTGCCAAGCCCGCAGCAACCGCCGAAGAAGAGAAATAGGAGGGCACGCCATGAAGTTTTCTACTCCTAAGAAGATTTTCGCCGGAGCGGCCGGCGTCGCCCTTGTCGCCTCGGGCGCCACGATGGCATTCGCCGACAAGGCCCCGCAAGCCGACGGTCTTTCGCACGATGTCGACGGCAACACCATCGACTCGCACCGCCTGACCATCGACAAAGACTTCACGCACGTCGCCGACGTGCAGGGCACCTTCGCCTTCAACCAGGAAGGCGTCACGCCCAACGACGAGCTGTTCAACGTGTTCGGCACCGCACTCACTTCGATGTGCTCCAAGCCGTCCATCGAGATGCTCGACAACGGCGAAGGCGTTGCCAACTACTACATCAACGTGGGCGGCAACATCAAGAAGAACTTCACCGTGAACGTGTCCGAGATGAAGGATTCCGAGCAGACCGCCCTTATGGGCTGCTCCTGCGCCACGGGCAAGCCGTTCGGCCAGGCCGCAGTCGTGGGCGTGCCGCTGGAGTCGATCGTCGGCATGGCCGACCTCGAAGAGGGCGTCAACACTGTGACGGCCTACGGCGCCGACGGCTTCGGCCAGGCGCTGCCGCTGCAGTACGCCCTCGATAAGAAGGCCATGCTGGTCTACGAGGTGAACGGCGAAGGCCTGAAGTCCACCGACGGATCCGCCGTGCAGATGTGGCTGCCCGAGACGGTCGCTCGCTACTTCACGCGCAACATCGTGAACATCGAGCTGACCCGCCAGGCCGAAGAGCCCTCCGTGCAGCAGGTCGACCCGCAGTTCCGCAACAAGATCGACATCCACAACACTTCCGAGGGATGCGTCTTCAAGACCGGCTACGACATCACCTTCGAGGGCGTGGCCGACGACTGCGGTTCGCCGATCACCGCGATCGAGTTCTCGTTCGACGACGGCGCCACCTGGACCAGCTGCGCCACCGACGGCGCGACCGCCGATAAGTGGGTGAATTGGCAGTTCACCACGTCGTTCGCGGAACCTGGCGACTACAGCGTCTCCGTCCGCGCGAAGACCGCCGACGGCGTCGTGTCCCCGCTCGAGTCCACGCTGACGTTCGAGGTCATCGAGTAGCGCAAAACGCACATCGATGCGACCGTCGGGAGCGAACCGACGCATATATAAGAAAAGGGAGCTTCGGCTCCCTTTTCTTATGCGCGCATGTTTCGGGGCAAGGACGATGAATGCAGACCGGCGCGGCATAGGGCGGGCGCGGAGCCGGCAACGTTGCGGAAAGGCGCGAACCGAACGCACGGCGGCCCGGCACTCGGAGCTGATTCGCGGGTCCGATTCGCCCGCCGGCAGCGCGGCGGGGCTTTCTTGGAAAAAGAAGGCCTGTCAGGCCATTTTTTCGAGGTTCTGCCACGCGAAGACGCATCCGCGGCGCATTTCGCGCCCGTATACGCCGAAATGAACGACGCTTTTCTCTTATATGTGGAATAACTCAGCACCGATACGGGGTCGCCGCCGACATTCCGTGCCAAACCTCGCATTTTTCGACCCCAGGCGCCTCCTTTTTCCAAAGTACGCCGCTGCGACCGCCGCGGCCGCAATCGCTCCCGATCGAAAAACGCCGACGCCAAGAAGAAGCCCCCTCAAACGCCCCCACGCAACTTCGGCCGCAAACGCAACGAGGCCGCCCGAAGGCGGCCTCGTCGGAGGAGGATATCGACCTAGCCGATCATCTTCATGATGGTGTCGGCGACCACATCCGCGTGGATGCCCGCCGCAAGAACCAAGAAGCGCAGGGCGCAACCGCCCACAAGCGCCCCGATGGCCCCGATCAGCGTAGGCACGTCGACGGCTTTCGCGTCAGAGCTCGCAGGCTCGTCTTTCGAAAGCAGGCCCTTGAGCGCCATGGCCAGCGGCAAGGCAAGTCCCAAAACCGCGACCAGACCCCAGAACCACACGGCCAGCTGTCCCGACACGAACATGCCGGCCGATGCCGCCGCGGCCGCCCCGACGGGCGTGCTCGCGTCGGCGAGCAGCATGCTTCCCAAGAACGCCGCCAGAACCACGGCCTCGAGCACGACCAACACCACGACGCACTTCTCCATGAAGCGCTTCGCATCCAGGTCGATCGTCTCCTTCTTGGCGAGCGCGATCGCCACCACTTCCACAAGCGCCACGCCCGTATCGAACGCCGACACGGTGAACAGCGCCGGCAAGAGCAGCGTGTTCCAGAACGGAACGCTGCCGGAAGCCATGAGCAGCATGCCCGTGTAAAACGCCACGAACGCGCCCAAGGCGATGCCGGCGAAGGCGAACACCTTGCGAACGCCCTGTTCATGCTGCGCATACCAAGAGCATTTACCCGTCAGCCACGCGCCGGCCTTCGGGGTGGCCAACACCGCCGAAATGCCGAACGCCGCGATGGCGCCGAACGCGCCCCATGCGCCGTAGGTCATCCACGACGTGAAGTGGCTGAAGCTCTGCCACATCAGCAGACCGCGCACAGGCGTGACCAGCTCCATCAACAACAGCAGCAGGCCAACGATAAGGCTGATCGCCGCCGCCCACATGGAAACGCACACGATGCGCGCGTTGCGTTCCCGATCCTTCAAATACAGGATGGCCGCCATGATGAACGCGCCTGCGCCCATACCGCCCAAGAACAGATAGAGCGCGGGCTGCCATCCCCAAACAGATTGCAACTCCATGGCCCTACTCCGTTCCGAGCACCAGGCACGACGGGTCGTTCAGTTCGGCGATGGGCACCGCCGACCCGTTCGTGGCCTCGAGCAACTCATCCAAAGGCCCGAATTTCAGCGCGCCGAACTTGCACGCACGCACGCAATACGGGTCCTCTTCGCCCAGTTCGACGCCTGCCTTCTGGCAGCAGTCGCATTTGTCCATCGACACCGAGTTGTACTGCGGCACCTCGTACGGGCACGCCTGATAGCAGTACTTGCATCCGATGCACAGGTCGGGATCGACCTTCACCACGCCATGCTCGTCTTTCGAGATGGCTCCCGCGGGACACACCTTCATGCAGCTCGGGTCGGCGCAATGCATGCACGACGTCGAAATGAAGAAGGTCCTGCCGCGGCTTCGCTTGAACGAAGACACATGCCTTCTGTCGGGAGTATCGTCGGAAAGACCGTTCTCCTCTCTGCACGCCTCGACGCACCGCCCGCATCCGGAGCAGCGCGAGAGCGCCGTGAGGAAGCCGTACCTGACTTCCTCGGCGTTCGAGCCTGAGCTCGCCTCGCTGGCGGCCGCCTCGTTTCCGGAGACGGCCGCTGCGCCGAGAGCAAGCGCGCAGGCGCCTGCGGCCGATGCCGTCAGCATCGCCCGGCGCGTCATGTTCACGCTTTCTCCCATTCGAATTCCTCGCTTTCACCGCCCGAAGGCGGAAGTACTTACTCTTCGACCTCGAACACCGTGCTCGAGCCGAGAGGAGACACCGTTCCGTCCTCGGCCACGGCGCGCACGTCGAGCTTGTAGATGCCGGCCTGTTCGGGGGTGTAGTCGAAGTGCCAATACACCCAGTCTTCAGCATTGGAAGAAGACGTGTCGAACGACGTCCAGGTCTCGCCGCCGTCGAGGGAGAACTCGACCGCGGTCACCTTGGTGCCGCAGTCATCGGCATAGCCCTCGAATGCGATCAGGTCGCCCACCTTGAAGCTGTCGCTCACGGTGTTGAGGATGTTCACCTTGGCGCGATATTCGGCATCGGGGCCTTCGACCTCGGGAGCCTCTTCGGAAACGGACAGCTCGATTTCGGCGACGGCGCGCGTGAAGTACTTCGCCACCGTGTCGGGAATCCACACCTGCAGACGCTCGCCGTCGGAGAAGGGCTTGTCGCCGACCTGATAGACCAGCAGCGCCTCCTTTTCCATGACGTAGGACAGCGGCATGGGCAGGCCGTAGCCGTCTTTGTCCTTGAAGGTGATCGTATTGGCGCCTGCGCCCACGCCTGCCATTTCGACCAGGTCGGACACCTTGACGCCCGTGACGCTGGCCATGGCCACGGCCGGGCTCATGCCGCACGTGCAGCGCATATCCTTGCGCTCGGCCTCCATGCGCTCGATTTCGTCGAGACCGATGGAATACACCTTGTCGACGACGCCGCCCACATTGACGTAGTAGTCCTCATGCGTCACCTCGTCGAACGCGTAGCCGGGCTTCGCGCAGATGGTGGTCGTCGCGGTGCCGAACAGGTTGAACACCTCATCGGCAGGGGTCAGCGTATCCTGTGTGAACGTGAATCCGCCCTGAACATTGGCGACCTTGTCGTAGTCGACCGCCGCGCGCTGCCACACATCGATGGGGCCTTCTTCTTTATCGCTGCTGCCCGCAAGAGCCGCATTGGGCATCATGGAGCCGATGCCGCCGAGCACCATGGTGGCGCCCATCGTGCATCCCAGCACTTTCACTCCGAAAGAACGTTTCATCGCTATTCCTCCACGTTCGTCTTCGCGGTGACCATGACCTTGTGGATGTAGCCCTCGTCGGTCACCAGGCCGGTATCGGTGGTGCCGCGGGTCATGAGCACGTAGCTGCCGTCGGTTTCAGGCGTCCAGGTGAAGGTCCACCACACCCACTGACGCGGGTCGGTCTGACCCAGATCGAACGCAGTCCAGGTCTTGCCGCCGTCCATCGAGAACTCGATCTTCGTCACGGCCTCGTCGAATGCATCCGCATAGCCTTCGAAGGTGAAGGGCTTGCCGGTCTCGATGATCTTGCCGTCAGGCACGCCGAGCGTGGTGACGTTGGGCTTGTTCATGTAGGGGCCCTCGTCGTAGCTGTCGAAGCCGTTCTCGGAGATGGCCGCCCAGTCCTTGTCCTCATCGGTCAGGTGATAGCCCACGCACTGCTTGACATTGCCCTGGGCGTCGTTGGCCTCGATCCAGTTGAGGCAAGGGGCGCCGGCGCTGACGTTCAGCGGCTCGCCGCCGATTTCATAAACCAGATAGACATCGTCGAACTTCTCGGGCGAGGTGCCGCGCGTGCTGTGGTTCTGCGCGCCGTCGGTATGGAACTCGCGACGGTCGATGGTCACGCCGGTCACGCCTTCCTTCAGGCCGCCGCCGCGCTCGATGAGCCAATTCAGCGGAATGCCGGTGATTTCGACGTTGGAGATGCCGCCGCCGCCAGGCATGTTGTCGAGGCAGTGGATCTTCGAAATCTTGGTGACCGTCGCGCCTTCGGCCTCGGCCTCGGAGATGAGGTCCTTGAGCTTAGCGGTGTAGGGCTGGTTCACCAGGCCGGTGATATTGATTTCCCAGTTGTCCACCATTTCCTGAGGCAGGGGCAGGTCTTCGCCATGCTTGCCCATGATCGCCAGCAGGTGGTCGTAGTCGGAATGGATCCAGTCGTAGGTGAACATCTCGTCCATGGTGTTGGTCGTGGTCTGGTCGAAGGTGAATTCGCCCTGAACGTCCTTCTCCTTGACGATGCCGTCCATGTGGTCGTACTTGACCTGGTCCCAAAGCTCGACGCCTTCGCCGTTCTCGGTCATGTTGTGGCAGCTCTGGCATTCGCCGCCGCGCTCTTCGAAGTTGGCGTTGTTGCGCTCGCCGTAATGCACGGCGTGCATGAGCGTGCCCATTTCGTAGCCGTCGTCATCGCTGTGGCACAGCATGCACTGGTCGACGGTGATCCAGTTGTTCAAAGCCGGGTTGAAAATCGTGAGATGCGAGTACTCCATGCCGGCCAGCGTGTCCTTCAAATCCTCGTGGCAGGCGTTGCAACCGCGATTATCGGCATCCAGCCAATAGGTGTTGTAAGAGTTGCCGTTCGTGTACGGACGGTTCCAGTGATAGCCGCGATACTCGGTAGGAGTGCGCTGCACCTTGGTGCCGTCTTCGAGCGTACGGACTTCCGGAGCGTATTCTTCGTTGATCTTGTTCTGGCGCTCGTTGATTTCGGCCAGAATGCCCTCCGCCTCTTCGTACGTGTCGGAGTATTGGGTTTCGGTCGCCGCGGCGTCGGTCTCGGCAGCATCCTGCTGCGCGCAGCCGGCGGCCATCATGGATCCGGCCGCAAGCGTTACGGCCGCAAGCGCGAGCTTCCCCTTGACTCCCCTTCCTGTTTTCCGCATTGTTCCCCCTTTCCTTTTGCGCGTCATGCGCATATCTCGGCGCCCTCCTTTTCGCGGCGCCGGAAGAAAACCCTACCCTCCGGATAACCGCGCTTCTATCGACGTAAAGGGGCGAACTTTATATAAGCCCAGGTGGTTGGCATAACCCGGTTTGGTTGATGCCTTGTCAGAAATATCTTGTCGGTTAGAATAGGGGCGTTCGTGAATAAAACGCCATCGGCGCGAAGGGAGAACTATGGCACACCGCCTAGGCGCCTCGGCGCTTTGTTCTGCATATGCGGCAGTCGGCCTCGTACTGGTTTTCGTATGGTCGGCGCTGTCCGACCATGTCTTCAATCTGCGCAGCGCGCTGCCCGAATTCCTCGTCGTGAACCCGCGAGTCTTCTTTCTCGCAAGCATCCTCATGCTGAGCATCGCCTTCGCCGTCAAACCGCGGATTCCCCGCGCGGCCGACGCGACTTTGGGGATCCTTCTGCCCTTTATCGGCGCAACGGGCACGGCCTGCATCGCGCTGGCGTCCAATCAGAACCTCTTCCCGCCCGCCATGCTCTGCGTCATGGGGCTGCTGGCGCTCGGCGCGGGATATTGCTGGTTCGTCACGAGCTATGGATTGCTGCTCGCGCGCACGGGTTCGATCGCGCGCATCGTATATTGCCTGGCCGCCGCACTTTCCATGGAGCCCGTCGTCAGGCTGGTCATCGAATCCACCTTCTCGCAGACGGCCATTTCCGCCATTGCGGTATCGCTGCCGTTCATATCCATGGTCCTTCTGGCGCTCGTGCGCTCCATGGTCGAGCGCGAGGAGCGGCAAAACCCCGGCGCCGCTGCGAGCGCTCTCGGGCTCGAGGGCGACGCAAGCGACGCCGAACCGATCGGATCGGGACGAGAAGCGCTCAAAAGCAAGACGGGCAAGGTCTTCGTCCTGCTGTTCGCCACCGCCGTCCTCCTTGCCACCGTACGCACGCTGAGCCCCTGCGGCACATGGGACGCCAAATTCGACCCCGCGCCCATGACGTCGTCGTTCGGCCTCGTTGCCGCATATGCGGCGGGAGTGTTCCTTTTCGCCTGGTATGCGCTCGTGCGTGCCGAAAGCCGCCCCGTTTTGACCCGCTTCCAGCCGGCGTTCCTGCTCATCGTACTCACATTGTTCGCATCGCTGATCATCCTGTTCGCGCAAGGACCGCAATCCGCGATCCTTTACACGTTCATGATCTTGGACGATTCGTTCGCGCACATGCTGTTCTGGGCCTCGATCGTCTGCACGATCGCAAGCGCCGCCATGCCCGCCCGCAGGGTGGTCGGCCTCGCTATGAGCGTTTACGCGGCGGTATCGATCGCCTGGCTGTTCCTTCTGGGCGATAACGATACGCTGGATGCTCCCGTCATGGCCGTCGCCATTACGGCTATCTATCTGCTCACCATGATCGTGTCGCACGCCAACACGGGCAATGTCGACACGGCGAAAGAAGGCGATCAGGACGAAGCGCAAGAGGAATCGACCGCCCTTGCCGACCGTATCGCGGCCAGCATCGAGGAACGATGCCTGGAAATTTCAAACGAATACAAGCTGTCGCCCCGCGAAACCGAAGTGCTCGTGCTGCTTGCCCAAGGGCGCACCCGCGTCTACATTCAAGACGAACTCGTCTTGGCGGAAAACACCGTGAAGACGCACATCGCGCACATCTACAAGAAGCTCGACGTAGGCAACCGCCAGGAGATGCTCGACCTGGTGTTCGGCAAAAACGAGGATTCCGAACCCACCGAAGCTGGCGAAGCTCGCTAAACGCAGGAAAACCCTGCGGCGTGCGAGGATGATTCGCGGGTCCGATCCGCTTGCCGCCGCTGCGCCGGGGCTTTCTTGGAAAAAGAAGGCCTGTCAGGCCATTTTTTCGAGGTTATGCCACGCGACGAGGCCCCGGCGGCGCGTTTCGCGCCCGTATTTGCCGAAATACACGACATTTTTCTCTTATATGTAGACTAACTTTGCACCGATGCAGGCCCGCTGACGATATTTCGTGCCAAACCTCGCATGTTTTGGCCTCAGACGCCCCTTTTTTCCAAAGTACGCCGCCGAGGGCGTCCCGGCCGCGATCGCCCCCGGCCGAAACGCCGACACCAAGAAAAAGCCGGCCGCCGAAGCTCGCTAAACGCAGGAAAGGCCCGCGGCGTGCGGGCCTTTCCTATGCGGGCAGTATGTACGCCGCAGGAGCGCGGCAAACCCTAGCGGCTTTACGACGTCGAATCGTTGCGCCGACCGGCAGGCCGGCGCAACTCCCTACTTCATCAGCTTCGCGATTTCATTGGCGAAGGCGACGGGGTCTTCCAGGGGCATGCCCTCGACCAGGAGAGCCTGGTTGTACAGCAGACTGGCATAGCTTGCCACCTTGTCGGCATCGCCCGCTTCCTGCGCGGCCTTCAGCGTGGCGAAGATCGGGTGCTGCGCGTTCACCTCGAGCACGCGCTGACTCTTGATTTCTTCGCCTCCGTCGGGCATCTGAGACAGGATCTTCTCCATCTCGAGCGACACGGGGCCCTCGGCGGTGATGCACGCGGGCGCATCGTCGGCCGCAGCCAGACGCGTGGACACGCTCACCTTGGACACGTGCTCGCCCAGCGCGTCCTTCATGGCGCCGAACAGGCTCTCATTTTCCTTCGCGGCCTCTTCGGCGGCTTTCTTCTCGTCTTCGGTCTCGAGGCCAAGATCGCCCGATGCCACGTTCTTCAGCGGCTTCTCGACGAACTCCTCGCCTTCGGCGGCGGGCTTGCCATAGCCCATCATGGCCTGGAAGCAGAACTCGTCCACGTCCTGCGTGCACAGCAGCACGTCGTAGCCCTTGTTCATGACAGCCTTCACCACGGGCATCTTGACCAGGCGCTCGACCGATTCGCCGGCGGCATAGAAGATCGAATCCTGACCTTCGGGCATGGCGGCCACATATTCGTCCAGCGTGACCATCTTCTGCTCCTTGGCGGAGTAGAACAGCAGCAGGTCGGCCAGCTCGCCTTTGTTCATGCCGTAGCTGGTATAGATGCCGTACTTCAGGCCGCGGCCGAACTGCTCGAAGAACGCCTCGTAAGCTTCGCGGTCGTTATCGCGCATATTCGCCAGCTCGCCTTTGATCTTCTTCTCGAGCTTCTTGGCGATCGCGCGCAGCTGGCTGTTATGCTGCAGCGTTTCGCGGGAAATGTTGAGCTGCAGGTCCTGGCTGTCCACCACGCCGCGGACGAAGTTGAAATGATCGGGCAGCAGCTCTTCGCACTTCTCCATGATCATGACGTTGGAGCTGTACAGCGCCAAGCCCTTCTTGAAGTCCTTGCTGTACAGGTCGTACGGCGCACGCGTGGGGATGAACATGAGCGCGTCGTAGGTCAGCGCGCCCTCGGCGTGGACCTTGATCGTGCGCGCCGGGTCGGCCCAGTCGTGGAAGTCGGACTTGTAGAACTCGTTGTATTCCTCTTCGGTCACATCGGATTTGCTGCGCTTCCAGATCGGAATCATGGAATTGACGGTCTCGGTTTCGGTGTAATGCTCGAATTCGGGCTTGTAGTCGTCGCCGGCGTCTTCGGGCTTAGGCAGCTCGCGCGTCTTTTCGCATTCCATCTGAATGGGATAGCGCACGTAGTTGCTGTACTTCTTGATGAGGTTCTTCAAGCCCCACTCGGACAGGTAGGTGTCGTAGTTTTCCTCGTCGGCGTTGTCCTTGAGGACGACCACCACGTCGGTGCCGTGGTCGGCGCGCTCGGCGGGCTCGATCGTGTAGCCCTCCACGCCATCGCTCACCCAGCACCAGGCCTCGTCGGAACCGAAGGCGCGCGAGGTCACGCGCACTTCCTTGCCCACCATGAAGGCGGAATAGAAGCCCACACCGAACTGACCGATGATATCCACGTCGTCGCCCTGGGCCTCGGCGTTGTCGGTTTTGAACTCCAGGCTGCCGGAATGGGCGATGGTGCCCAGATTCTTTTCCAGCTCGTCCTTGGTCATGCCGATGCCGGAATCGCTCACTGTGACGGTGCGGGCGTCGTGGTCGAAGCCCACGTGAATGGCCAGCTCGTCCTTGCCCACCTTCACGTCGGAATCGGTGAGGCTCTTGAAATAGAGCTTGTCCACCGCATCGGAAGCGTTGGAAATGAGCTCGCGCAGGAAGATCTCTTTGTTGGTATAAATCGAGTTGATCATGAGGTCGAGCAGCTTTTTGCTCTCTGTCTTGAACTTCTTCATGAATGAAGCCTTCCTTCTTTCGTGCGTCGCGCGGGCGGACCGCGCCGTTATGACCGTAGGGAAATGGGCGATGGCGCCGGCATGCGAGTCGCGCTTGATGCGCATCGCATGCGGACGGTTCGCCGTGAATCGTTCTTTTAGCACTCAAGAGAGGTGAGTGCTAATCTGGATTGTAGTACCGACCATTGCGCTGTCAACCGAAGCCCAAGAAGGCTCCATGCAATGTTGACGTTTCGTTGCGAAAATGAAAAGCGCGGCCGAGCCCCGACCGCGCCTCATTCCACTCTAACGAACTGCACCGCTATTTCACGAACACGAAGGAATCGTTCGTCGATAGCTCCTGGTCAAACGCATAGCCCGCCGCATCGAAGCACTTGAAGTCCTCCACGCGCTCGATCGAATTTTCGGCGCACCAGCGCACGAAGGTGCCGCGCGCCGCCTTCGCTTCGGTCGAACGCTGCACCAGCTTGCCGTCGCGAATCGTGCCGAACAAGCAGGTCGCCACGTGCACATCGCCACCTGCCTTCACGGCGGCCTTCGCATGCGGCAGCACGGCCTTGGCGTATTCGACCGACGCCAAGTTCACGATCGCGCGTTCGCCGGCGGCATCGCCCTCCTGCTGCGCGATATCGACCGCCAACGCCTCGTACAGGCGCGGCCCCCAATAGCCGTACAGGTCGCGCGCGCCGCCCACGGACAGCTTCGCCTGCATTTCGAGCCTGTACGGCACCACCGCATCGAACGGACGCAGCACGCCGTAAAAGCCCGATAGAATGCGCAGATGCCGCTGCAGATAATCGAGCTGGCCCTCCGTCATGACCTGCGGCGCCATATTCTGATACTGGATGCCTTCGTACGAAAACGCCGCCGGCGTGCAGGCCGCGTCGCAAGCAGGATTCATGCTGCGCACGCGCTCGTAGTTCAGTTGGGCAAGCGCGTCGCTGCACTTCCACAGCGCCTTCGCCTCGTCGTAAGAAAGCGCGCGCAGCGCCTCGAGCAGCTCGCACGTCTGCGGAAGAAAACGCGGCATGTCGCGCCACGCGAACGAATCGGCCGCGTCGACCATCTTTTTGGCAGGGGAAATTATGAACAGCATGGCGACCT
The DNA here is from genome assembly GCA_900555495.1 of uncultured Slackia sp. Classification (GTDB taxonomy): domain Bacteria; phylum Actinomycetota; class Coriobacteriia; order Coriobacteriales; family Eggerthellaceae; genus Slackia. The sequence continues at coordinate 28,262 of USLD01000002.1, forward strand.
TCCCTTCTTCGCGCGTTCTTCTTTTCCAAAAACAAAAGAATCCAGTGATTCGTATGCCGACTGCCTTCTCTTATTTTTCGCGATTTTTAAAGATAAGAGCGTCCCGATTTCAAAACAACCATACGGTATTGATGGTTTTAAAAATAAAGCACGGAGAACGAGGGGGCGGACGCCATCTGTTGGCACCGCACCTAAACAAAACCCTTTCCGTGCTCACCGTACTTTCGCTTTCTCGCGTTATCAAAGAAGGCCGAACAGGGGAGTCTGTTGCTTTTCGGGGCGGAATAAGGAAGCGGGCGGTTCGCACGAAAGGGCCGAGTCGATGCCCATCTTGCATGTGCGAACCGACCGCAGCATGCAGAACGACCCGACCCTGACATTACCCCCTGCGAAGCAAGCGACTCTGTCTGCCGGCCGGCGGCACGCCTGCGACATGGCCTCCTATTCGGCCGCGTCCTCTTCAGCGCGGCGGGCGATCGCTTTGCCGATGCGGTGCACCACGTCCACCACGAGCGCGTTGCCCATGCAGAACGCGCGGCGGCCGTCGGTCATGCCCGTGGCGGTCCACCCTTTCGGGAAGGTCTGCAGCTGATCGAGCTCGTCGGGCACCAGGCGGCGATAGCGACCGCTTTCGGTTTTCACCACGTGCTTGAAGCGCGACGCGCCCGCACCGCCTTCGCCCGTCAAAATGGTGCGCGACGGCTTGTCGAGCGCATCGGGAAACGCCATGCCGCCTTCGCTGTACATGTACGTGAAGCCCGACGCATGCGTGCGCTCCTCTTTCTTGGCGCCCTTGAAATACTCCCAGCGCTCGAGCTTGTCGTCATCGATGAAAAACGCCTCGGGCACCTGCTCTTCGGGAATCAGCACGTCGCCGAGCGTGGCGAAGGGACCGCCATACACGGGCGTCACCTCCGCGGTGAACACCTCGCCGTTCTGCATGGCGCCCGCGCCGTGGAACGGCGACGCCTTCAGGCCTTTGCCGAAGTTTTCGCTCACCTCGTACGGCTCGCCCTGCACCGCGAACGCATTCGCCTTCGTGACCAGGCGGTTAATGGGAAACGCCTCGGCCATCACGCCGGTTTCGCGCACGCGCTCCTCGATATTCCACGCAGGCGCGTCCTTTTCGGCATACACGTACACGCGGCGGCGGCGCTGCGGCGCGCCGTAATCGGCCGCGTTCACCACGCGCCACTCCACCGAATAGCCGCGCTCGTTCAGGCACGCCAGCATGATGGCGAAATCGCGGCCGCGCTGCGACGCGGGCGACTTCAGCAGGCGGTCCACGTTTTCAAGCAGCACGTATTTCGGCGAGCACAGATACAGGAAGCGATAGATCTGCCACCAAAGCACGCCCTTCTTGCCCTCGATGCCGCCCGACTGATTCTTCGGCCGCGCCACCGAGTAGTCCTGGCACGGGAAGCCGCCCACCAGCATGTCGTGCGCGGGAATGGAGCGCTCGCCCGCCTCCACCTGGTCGAGCACGCGTTCGATGTCTTCATTGACGATGAAGCCCTCGCCGAAGCGCTCGGCATAGCAGCGCGCCGCGAACTGGCGCGTCTCAGTTCCGGGAGGCTCCCACTGGTTCGCCCAGACGGTCTGGAAATCGCCCGCCGCCGGACGATGCCAGCCGCGCTCTTCGTCGTCGTATCCGTCAAGCGCCAGGCGGAACCCGCCCACGCCCGCGAACAACTCGGCAACGCGAATCTTCGTCATGCAAGCCTCCATAGCATTCGTTCGTACCGGATCCATGATCGCAAATAGAGGCCGCCCCGTCAAGATCGCACGGGCGGGCGGCGCGGGCCGCATGCGCCCCGAACGCAAGAAGCCCCGGCGCTCGAGGCAACCGGGGCTTCGCAAGCAAGCTATCGAAGGGTCACGCTGGAAGGTCTACGCCTGCGACGCGCCTTCCTGGGTGAGCTCGGGGTCGATCATGAAGTAATCGAGCACGTCCTTGTCGGCCTTCACCAGATCGGCGATGTTCATGCAGCTCGTGCCGACGCGGCCGATGTCGTAGAGCAGCCTGTTGAACACGGCGGTCATGGCGGGCGAGCATTCCTTCGCGGCCATACGCTTCATATGCGCCTTACGTGCGCCGGTCTCGGCCTCGACCAGGCTGGCGCTCGCAGAGAACACGCGCTTCGCATCGGAGGGGTCGCCCGACGCCAAAGCTTTCATGGCGCCCGCGAACATCTCTTCCGCGATAGCCATCGCCCTCTGGGCTTCGTCGATCGCGGCCTCGGAATACTTCACGCCCTTGCAGGACTTCACGATATGCCCGCACAGCGCTGCCACGCGCTCCACGTCGTTCAATCCGCGCATCAGCTTCATGGTATGCGCCGCCTGGTCTTCGTTGAGAGCGCCCGCCGCGAAGATTTCGGCAAGGTAGTCGGTCACCTTTTGGCACAGCTCGCCGGCCGCCTCGGCCTTACGCGCAGCCTCGTCGATGCGCTTGGAATCGCGATCGCGCAGGGCTGCGGAAATGTCGTGAAGCGACACGCGGATCGTTTCGCCGCAGCGCTCGATTTCCTGAGCGACCATCTGAAGCGCGACCACAGGCTGAGACATGAGACGATCGTCGAGATACATGGGCTCGGCAGGATCGGACACGACCTTCGACCCCGCACGCTTCTCGGGGATGATGCGCATGACGATCTTCACCATGAGCCAGATGAACGGCAGCCACAGCAGAGTCATGGCGACGTTGAACGACGTGTGGGCGTTCGCGATCTGGCGCGAAATGACCTCGATTTCGGGGCCCGCAGGCGAAATGGCCTGGATGAATGCGGCGAATGCAGGGATGAACCAGATGAAGATCAGGCATCCGGAGATATTGAACAAGCTATGCGACACGGCCACGCGCTTGGCATTGCGGCTCTGTCCGATGCTGGCAAGCAGAGCCGTGATCGTGGTGCCGATGTTATCGCCCAGCAGCACGGGAATCGCGCCCGTCAAGCCGATGACGCTCGTCACGCCGTCGGGACCGGCAGTGGCAGCCAGGTTCTGCAGCACCGCGATAGTGGCAGAACTGCTCTGGACGATGACCGTCATGATCGTACCCACGGCCACGCCCAGGATGGGCACGTCGACCACCTGGGAGATCATGTCGATGAACACGGGGCTCGTGGCCAGCGGCTTCATCGAATCGCCCATGGTCTCGATGCCCAGGAACAAAAGACCGAAGCCCAGGATGCTCAGGCCGACGCTCTTCACGCGCTCGGTCTTGGCGATGAACGACACCAAGAAGCCGATGAACACGAACGCCAGGATGTAATCGGTGATTTTGAAGGCGATGATCTGCGCCGTGATCGTGGTGCCGATGTTGGCGCCCAAGATGATCGAAATGGCCTGAGGCAGGCCCATCAGGCGGGCGCTCACGAAGCCGATCGCCATGACCGTCGTGGCGCTCGAGCTTTGCAGCACGGCCGTCGTCAACGCGCCGGCCAAAACGCCGAGAATCGGATTTTTAGTCAGAAGGGAAAGGATGCTCTTCATCTTTTCGCCGGCAACCTTTTGCAGGTTGTCGCTCATCATATTCATGCCGAAGATGAAGATGGCAAGGCCGCCAAGAAGACCCAAGGCGGTAGGAAGCACGGTGTCCACGAAAGCGTTCTCCTCAGTTCGTACGGGGGCATCTGCATGAAACCATCGAGGGAGCAGTATAGCGGCCGAAACGATTCGCGTAGACTTTGCAAATGTAAAATAAATGCAAAGTCGCGCGGAGCAAAACGAGGAGCTTATGCGCTCTTATCTGCGTAAATGCAATATTGACGCCTATTTTGCATAAAAGGGCGCGCTTCATCGCCGCGATATGCATCCGAAAGCAGACACGGCGTGCAAGATGCACCGACCGGGCAAGATAGCGACGCCGCTCAACTGCGGCGCAGTCGAAACGCCAGACGCGAAGCGCTTTCGCAAACACGAAAAAGGCGGCCCGAAGGCCGCCTTCCAATACATACAAAATGCGATGCCCGCGCAAACGCTACGGCCTCAGGCCGCTGCCGCCCTGCAGGGTCAGCGTTTCGCCGGAAATATAGCTGGCGTCCTCGGAACACAGGAACACAGCCGTGCGTCCGATGTCGCTTTCGGCATCGCCGAAACGACCTGCGGGAATACCCTGAATGGTCTTCTCATAGGCCTCGGGATACTCTTCCTTCCAAGCGGCGAGCTGGCTGGTCATGACCAGCGGGCAAATGACGTTGCAGTTGATGCCGTCGGGGCCCCACTCGGTGGCGGCGACGCGCGTCATGCCGCGGATGCCTTCTTTCGCCGCAGCGTAGGAGCTCTGGCCGTACCGGCCGAACAGACCTGCGCCCGACGCGAAGTTCACCACGGAACCCTTCGCTTCCTTAAGGTAGGGATGGCAGTGCTTCATATAGAAGAAGGCGGCGTACAGGCCGGAGAACACGGCCTTGTCGAAATCTTCCTTGGTATGCTCGATCAACGTAAGGCCCGATGCGGAATTCTGGGCGTTGTTGATCAGGAAATCGATGCGGCCGAATTCGTCGGCGACCTGTTTGACCGCGGCCTCGACCTGGGCCTCGTCGCCGCCGTCGGCCTGCAGGCACAGCACCTTGATGCCGTACAGGCGCTCGAGCTCTTCCTTGGCGTCTTCGAGCTTTTTGACGTTGCGGCCGGTAATGGCCAGGTTGCAGCCCTCTTTGGCGAATGCCGTGGAAAGGCCCCAGCCGATGCCGCCGCCCTTGCCGCCGCCCGTGATGATGGCTACTTTGCCGTCGAACTTGCCCATGAAAGCCTCCTGACTTCGGGTGTTTCTTTTTACGGCCTAAACGTAATAGCGAATTGCCGGCACATGGCGTGCAATTCGCCGAAGGGCATTTTTTCGGGCGCATACAGCACCGATTTCCCCCTCATGCAACAACGCGGAAACACGCCGTTAACGAAAAACCCGGGCCCGATTCGGCCGAACGGCCTATTCGCGCTCCTTGGCGCGGGCCCACAGCTCCTCCATCTCGGCCAGCTCGCCCTTGGCGCTTTCGAGCGCCGGGGTCCAGATCTCCTCCAGCAGGCCGTACACGGCGTCGGTCGTTCCGGCCATCTCGTCGTCCACGACGTAGGCGGCATACGAGGGATAGCCCAGCAGGTGGGCCTTCTCCGTGCGCAAGCGGATGAAATCGTTGATCAGCTGTTTGTTGTCATACTCGTCGCCGTTGTTGCAGCGGTTGAGAT
>USLD01000003.1 GCA_900555495.1 uncultured Slackia sp.
TAGGAGCAGTTGTTAAGTTCGATGACGTTTTCGCCGGACGTGCCCGTAATATAGACGCGTTGCATGTTTTTGCAGTTGTTGAACTTGGCAGTGATTTTATATGCGGAATTGCGCTGCCCCCAAAGGGCAATACCGTTCAGGTCGTTGACCTCGATTTCGATATCCGACGTGAGATAGCTGCCGTCAGCCGCCTGCTTTCCTGTCGCACGATCGTATTTAAAGGTGTCGACCTCAATGTCGTGCTCGCCGCCCTCGGTCACCGTTGCACCATTGCCCCAAATGGTGATGCTGTCAGCAACATGCGCATGCTGCATGGAACCAAGATCGGCGCCGGGCTTGCAATACAGCACAGCCTCGCCTTCGGGGCCATCCTTGTAGTATTCGCTCAAGGCCTCGAAAAGAGTCTTGCTGTACACGAGCTGCCCGCTTTTATTCTTGAACACGCACGTATTGCCGTCCGTGAACGATTCCGCGGTTACCCCTTCCGGCAGAACGGCACGAACCTGCCCGGCGGCATCGTTCGAAGAATCGTTTTGGCCCGCCTCGGACGCAGCAGGCAGCCCCGCCGCATCTTGATCGGCGAAAGCGACCCCCGTACCGGTCAGCGTCAATGCCGCACACAAGCCCGCGGTAACGACGACTTTGGCACCCATAGCATTAAACATGCAACCACTCCGTTCTCTTGGGCGAAAGCACTATGCCATCGCGCTGAACATATTCGCGATAATACCTCACCGGTGCTCGAATCGTTTGTAAAATACAGTTTTTGCCTGCTGAAAAAATACGCTGATGACCAGGTACGACAGAACATCGGACGAACCGACCGCATACGGCGCACAAACCGCCGTCGACCCTCAGGGAAACGATGAATAGGAGCGGGCTTTTTGCCGAATCCGTCGAAAAGCAGCGAGGTTTGGTCTCGAGGGACTATACTCGCCGCACGCACGTCACCTGCAAATGCCGAATCAACGTCCCGCCGTCGAAGCGCTGGCGGAGAAGACCGATAGCATTCGCTTACAGCCTGATCAGAAAAGGGGAGCGCCGCTCAAACCCTGTTCGAATATCTCTCGGACCCAATGAATGCAGAAAACAAAAAAAGGCACCCGATGGATGCCTGAGAATTTGGTCGCGGGGGCCGGATTTGAACCGACGGCCTCCGGGTTATGAGCCCGGCGAGCTACCAGACTGCTCCACCCCGCAATATATGTAAACCCCTTAGGGCAAGAAGGTATATTACGCTGGGTTGACGAAGAACGCAAGATTTGAATTCTATTTTGCAGAGTCCATCACGCGTTCTCCACAACTTCTGAACGGGGGCATGCAGTCGGCGGACGGGGTTCCGGCCCTTATCGGACCGAAATCCGGCCGCAAGCCGCCCGGCAAACCTCCTGCCGACAGCCGTCCCGATCCAGGCGAAACCCTACGCCCTTTCCACCATATAGCAGCAGTGGATCTTCGGATTGCGTTCGAAATCATGCGGAATGGTCTTCGCCGTGATGTCGGTCAGCTTCACGCCTTCCGCCTCGAGCGCTTCGAAATCGGGCTTGAAGTTGCGCAGATTGCAGCTGAACACCGCCACGCCGCCGGGCGCCAAAAGACGCACCACGTGCGAAAGCAGCCTCACGTGGTCGCGCTGCACGCTCCAGGTGTTTTTGCCCATGGCCTTCGAGTTAGAGAACGTCGGCGGGTCCACGAAGACCAAATCGAACTGGCGGCCCTGCTTCACCGCGTTCACCATCCACTGCAAAACATCAGCGCGCTCGAAACGATGCTCGGGGCCTTCGCAACCGTTCAACGCCATGTTGCGCTTCGCCCAGTCCAAATACGTCTGGGACAGGTCGACCGTCAGCGTGCTGGCCGCGCCGCCCACCGCCGCGTGCACCGTGCAGGTGCCCGTGTACGAGAACAGATTCAGGAAGCGCTTGCCCTCGGCCATGCCGCCCACCATTTCGCGGGTCACGCGGTGGTCCAGGAAGATGCCCGTGTCCAGGTAGCTGCCCATGTCGACCTCGAGCACGTTGCCGGCCTCCTGCGTATACATGAGATAGCCGTCTTTCTGCTGGTCGACGTACTGGCCGCCGCCCTTTTCGCGGCGACGCGTCTTGGCGAACACGCGCCCCGAAGGGATGCCCGACACAGCCGACGCGATAGCCACCGCATCGCGGAAGCGCGCTTCGGCCTTTTCGGGATCGATGCTTTTCGGCGCCTGGTATTCGGCCACGATCAGGCAGCTTTCGCCTTCGCTTTTCCACACGCCGTCGTAGCGGTCGATCGCCACCGAAAAATCAGGCAGATCGGCGTCGTAGATGCGATAGCACGAAATGTCGTTTTTACGCGCCCACTTGCGGCGCTCTTTCGCCACCTTCTTGAAGCGCGCGGCGAATTGATCCGAGCCCTTATCGTGCACGGGAACGGAAATTTCGGCGCCGCTTTCCAGATTGGCGACCTTGATGACGGATGCCGGAGCATCCATGAATGCGGGGGTAGTCGTAGTCATGCGCCCTATGGTAGCGAAGGCGGGCGGACGCGTCTACGAAAACGGCCGGATGTGCTGCACGCAACGAAAAAACCAGGCCGCAGCCACGAATCAATCCGCCCGCCGCCTTCGCCGAATCGCACCGCGCTACAGACGATGCGTGCGCGCGAGCCAGTAGACCAGCGCCATGAACCCTACCGAGAAACAAGCCGCCGACAACACCGCAGTCGCGAACGCGCCGCTGAACAGACCCGTACTCATGAAAACGCCTCCTTCGCCCTGCGAGCAACCTCTCACGTCTTCGGCTTCAGCATACGAAGCGAAGGCCAAAGACGTGCGAGAGGCGTGTCGATCCCAGGTCAAAAGCGTGTCATGGGATGCAGCGCCTTATGCGAACGGCGGATTCGCCACCATTTCGAGCACTAGCTGGCAACGGATGGAAAGCGGGTCACGGTTCTCGGCAAGAAAGCGCGGAATGTCTTCGCGCTTGAGCTCGAACGCCTCGATGAACTCGGTCGATTCAGCACGAGGCTCGCCAACGCGCACCACTTCGGCGAACACCATCGCGATGCTTTCGTCGCCCATGCCGAGCGACGAATAGCCCGGCTGCAGCGACGCACGAGCGTTCGCGGGGCGGCCGTTTTCGTCGCGCACCAGATCGTAGCCCGTTTCTTCGCGCAGCTCGCGCGCCGCGCATTCCACGACATCTTCGCCGGCCTCGCGCAGACCCGCGGGAAACGCCACGCACATTCGGTTCATCGGATAACGGAATTCGCGAATGAGCAGAAACGCGTCATCGGCCGTATGCCCCACGACGCACACGGCGTCCGACGACGGCTCCGCGGCGGCCGTATCGCGCACTTCGCCCTCGTAGCGCTGCAGCGCTTTGCGGGAAACCACCTCGTAGGGCAGCTCGCGGCCGTCGGGCAGTTCGTAGGTGAGCACATATTTCTTCAGCCAGCCGTCGCTGACCTGTTCCACGTTTTTCAGCTCGGGCATCTTCATCGCAGCACCTCCAGGTCGCGGCCGACATTCACGAACGCCTCGACGGCGAGGTCCAAATCCTCCTGCGTGTGATCCGCGGAGAGAATGCACCTGATACGGGCCTTGCCGCGCGCCACCAGCGGATACTGGATGGCCTGCGCGAACACGCCCTGCTCGTAGAGCGCATCGCTCATGCGCACGGCCAGCGCCTCGTCGCCGATCATGACGGGCACGACGGGCGTGGTGGAAATGCCCGTGTCGAAGCCCGCCTCTTGCATGCGCTCGGCGAAATACGCACGGTTCTGCCACAGACGACGCACGCGCGAATCGTCCGACACGATAAGGCGCAGCGACTCGGCCGCAGCAGCAGCCAAGGAGGGCGCGAGCGGCGATGCCGTCAAAATGAACGAGCGGGCGCCCACGCGCACGCGGTCGATCAGCTCCTGGCTACCGGCCACGAAGCCGCCCATGACGCCGAACGCCTTGCCGAGCGACCCGGTTTCGACCTGCACGCGGCCTTCCAGCCCGAAGTGCGCCACCGTGCCGCGGCCCATGGGGCCCATCACGCCGTCGCCGTGGGCATCGTCCACGAGGAACATGGCGCCGTGGCGCTCGCACACTGCGGCGATTTCGTCGAGCGGAGCCACGTCGCCGTCCATGCTGAACACGGCATCGGTCATGACCAGCTTGGTTTCGGCCTCGCATGCGGCGAGCTTTTCTTCGAGGTCGCGCACATCGCAATGCTTGTACACCGTAGTATGCGCGCGCGACAGGCGGCATCCGTCGATCAGGCTGCCGTGATTGAGTTCGTCGGAAAAAATTTCATCGCCCTTGCCCACCAAAACGGGAATCACGCCCACGTTGGCCGCGTAGCCCGACGAGAACACCAGCGCGGCTTCGACCCCCTTGAACGCGGCAAGCTCGCGCTCGAGTTCCGCGTGCACGGGAAAATCGCCCACGATGTTGCGGCTCGCGCACGGGCCCACGCCGTATTCGTCGAGCGCGCGCTTGGCCGCAGCCACCACCTCGGGCGCGTCGGCCAAGCCGAGATAGTTGTTCGACGCAAGATTCACCACGCTTTTGCCCGCGAGCACCACACGGCCGCCCTGGGGCGTTTCGGTCGTTCTGAACATGCCGCCTCCTTACCGCGCGGATGCGCGTCTTGCGAAAGTCGTTCCATACGCCATTGTACTCGTGAAAAAGCAAGCGCCGCACGGGGCGGACGGCCGCAGGCCACGGGCGGCGCGGGCGGGTTTTCGCGAGGCGGAACGGAGCAAACGGCGCCCGAGAGGGCCGCCGCGTCGGGTTCGTGCGAAAAAATGCACGTTTTTTGCAGTTGGCGGTCTTTTTTAGGGCCAGATTCTTCCCCGCGCGGGTCGAAACACGGCATTCGGAGGCCGTTTTCCTCGAAAACGCCCCTCTCGGCACCGAAAACGTCGGTCAAAAGACCGCCAACTGCAAATTTCTTACAATTTTTCACTCCTGATCTGCACGCGGCCCCGAAACGGACAACGCAGCCCGCGATTCCGGACACACCGACCCTCGCGCGCTGCCGAGCATGCGCAAAAACAGCCGCTTCGGAAGCGCTAAGCGTGGCACTCCCGAAAAAACCAGCGACAAGCTGCAGGTTTCTTTCGTTTTTCAATCGCCGCCGAATGTAAAAGACGCTGTTTGAACTCGCTTTGCGTGCTGTTGCCCTAAAAGCCGAATTGCAACCTAAGAATTTTGCTCTTCGCGGTCGGCATCGACGCTTCGCAGCAATTGCAAAACGAAAACTTTTGCAATTCTCGCGACAAAACAGGCAAACGCACGCCGAACCGCCAACCCGCGAAACGCCGCGGCACGCAAACGCGTACACTCTGACAAAACCGCAACCGCGCGCTGCGTCCGCGCCGCACGCGACCACCTTCTGAAAGGATCGGCCATGACCGCTGAACACACCGAACCCTGCGCCCCCTCCCTCGACGAGCGCATGCGCGCCTATGCGCGCCTCATCGTGGAGGCGGTCTGCGCCCTCGAGCCGGGGCAGGACCTATTCGTCCGTGCGAACATCGAAAGCGCTCCCCTGGTGCGCCTCATCACGCAAGAGGCCTACGACCTGGGCGCCCACCATGTGACCGTGCGTTTTTCCGACGAGGCGATCGAACGCATGCACTACGACCATTGCGCAATGGACGTCTTTGAAAACGTCCCGTCTTGGCTCGCCGATCTGAACAACAGCATGGCCCGCGACGGCGCGGCGGTGCTCACCATCGATTCGGACGACCCCGAGGCCATGTCGGGCATCGACACGCGCAAGCTCATCGCCCGCGCCCAGGCAAGCCACAAGGCATGCAAAGAGTTCTACGACGCGCTCGATTTCGGACGCTGCGTCTGGTGCATCGTCGGCGGAGCCTCGCCTGCGTGGGCACGCAAAGTGTTCCCCGAACTGCCCGAACACGAAGCCGTCGAACGCCTGTGGGACGCGATCTTCAAGACGGTCCGCCTCGAAGGCGCCGATGCCGCCGCAGCCGTGGAAGCCTGGAACAAGCATCGCGACAGCTTCGCCGACCGCTGCGCCTGGCTGAACGCCCAGCGTTTCGATGCGCTGCACTACACCAACGCGCACGGAACCGACCTGACCGTCGGCCTGACCGACAAACACCTGTTCAACGGCGGCGGCGACACCACAGTAGACGGCGTGACGTTCTTCCCCAACATGCCGACCGAGGAAATCTTCTCGACGCCCGACCGCCTGCGTGCCGAAGGCACCGTGGTCTCGGCCATGCCGCTTGCGCACAACGGCAGCCTGATCGAGAACTTCAGCCTGACCTTCAAGGACGGCCGCGTGGTCGATCTGCATGCCGAGCGCGGCGAAGACGTGCTGCGTTCGATCGTCGAAACCGACGAGGACTCCTGCCGCCTGGGCGAAGTGGCGCTCGTGCCCTTCGATAGCCCGATCCGCAACGCAGGCGTGCTGTTCTACAGCACGCTGTTCGACGAAAACGCGAGCTGCCACCTGGCGCTCGGCCGCGGCTTCGCCGACTGCTACGAAGGCGGTTACGACATGACCGAAGACGAACTGTTCGAAGCGGGTGTCAACAAGAGCGCAACGCACGTCGACTTCATGATCGGCACCGACGACCTGAACATCGACGGCATCAAGGCCGACGGCGAGCGCGTGGCGATTTTCCGAAACGGCAACTGGGCCTTTTAACAGGCATGATACGCGGCATGGAGCATAAGGCGCAGCTCCATGCCGCAGCTCGCGCGGCGGCGGGCGCGGACCTGCGACAAGGCGGGCCGACCCGCCGAAACGTACGTGGTGTGAAGACTTTTTAAGATTTCAGGCGAGCGGCGGGCGCGGGTGTAGCATGTGCATCTCTGCACCCGAGACGAATCGAGATGATACGCGCCGCGCGCATTACGTTATGCAAAACGCATCCAACGAACCAACCCGAACCGATTCCCCGCTTCTCGACGGCGCCGCCGTCGCAACCGATGCGCAAACCTGCGCGCCATGCCCTCCCGGCAACGTCGATACGCCGCCCGCGCGGCAACGAAAGCGCGACAAGGCGAAACGCGGCAGCAAGAAGCTCGGCATGCTCTGTCTGCAGTTCGCGTTTCTGGCAGGCGTCTGCTACGTGGGAAGCGCCGTATCCGACTCGCTTCCTATCTCCATTCCAGGCAACATCTGCAGCATGGTCATCCTTTTGACGCTGCTCATCAGCGGCATCGTCGCCGAAGAGAAGATCGCACTCGCATCCAACTTCCTGCTGAAATACATGCCGGTCTTCTTCATTCCCGCGGGCGTTACCATCATCACCAGCCTCCCGCTGATCCAGGGCCGCATTCCCCAATTCATTCTGGTGTGCCTGGTCACTACGTTCCTGGTGTTTCTGGCTACCTCGACCACCGTGGTCGCCGTGACGCGCCTGCAAAAGTATTTCCTCGCGAAGCGCGCAGGAGAAAATGTCGAATTACACAAGGTGTTCTCTATCAAGGGCGATCCGACCCTTGCTTCCTACGACCCGCCTGCGAGCAAAAGCGGGCGCGGGCAAAACCGCCCCTGCGCTCTGAATGTCGAACGAACCGTCCCCACCGCCGAGGGAGAATAACGCATGGACGTCTTTTCCGTCATCGAAACCGTCGCCAGCCTCTCGCTTACCGTAGGCGTATTCGCAGGCGCGGTATGGCTCAACAAGAAAACGAAGTCTCCCCTGCTCAATCCTCTGCTCGTATCGGTCGCCGTCATCATGGCGATTCTGGTGGCGTTCAATATTCCCTTGGAATCCTACGAATCGGGTTCGCGTCTGATCGCGGCCATGTTGGGCCCCGCAACCGCCGTCCTGGCATTTTCGATCTACCAGCAGCGCAAAGTGCTGCAGAGCAACTTCCTGCCCATCCTTGCCGGATGCCTGGTGGGATCGATCGTGTCGATGGTGAGCGCCTATGCGCTATGCAAAGCACTCGGCCTGGGCGAACAGGTGGCGCTGTCTACGCTGCCGAAATCAACCACGGCGCCGATCGCGCTATCCATCACGGGCGAGCTGGGCGGCACCGCATCGATCACCATGGCGGCCGTCATGACCACGGGCGTCATGGGCGCCATCTTCTCGCCCATGCTGGCGAATCTGTTCCGCATCAAGAACAAGGTTGCGCAGGGCGTTGCCATCGGAACCTGCAGCCACGCGATCGGCACGGCGAAGGCGCTCGAGATGGGCGAACTGGAAGGCGCGATGAGCGGCGTCGCCATCGCCGTATCGGGCCTTCTGACCTGCTTCATCGTAATCGCTGCGCAAGCAATCGGATAAACGCGACGAAAAAAGCGGCGCCCCCTCGCGGAGGCGCCGCTTCGTTTTGGGTCGGAACGCTAGCGAATGAAATTCGTGCGAATCACGGGTTCTTGCGCCGGGCGCTCGATGCCCGCAGCCTTGCCGGCTTCGATGCACTTCATGATCCAGGCCATGTTGCGGCCGAGCGTACGCATGGTCTGCAGGCCCTCTTCGTCGCGCAACACTTCTTCGGGCGTGCTGCCGTGCACCTGATTCCAATACTGCGAACCCACGACAAGCATATTCGACACGGTGAAATACTTGTTCAGCTGGTCGAAGGCGGCCGAAGCGCCGCCACGACGGCACGATGCGATCGCGGCGGCGGGCTTGCCTGCGAACAGGTTGCCGCGCCCGTAGAACGCGCGATCCATGAACGACGTCAGCGCGCCCGAAGCCCCCGCGAAATGGACGGGCGTGCCGAAGACGAATGCGTCGTACTTGGGAACGTCGTCGAGGAACTGGTTCACCGCGTCGTCGATAAAGCAACGGCCCGACTTGAGGCACTTGCCGCACCCGAGACATCCCGAGATGGCACCCGTACCGATCCACATGATATCGGCATCGACGCCTTGCTCCTGCAGGCCGGTCTCGACCGCACCCAAGGCCGTATACGTGCAGCCGCGGCGATGCGGACTTCCGTTGATAAGCAGCGCTTTCATTTCGTTCCCCCTTCGAACGGGTTGTGTGTGACCCCATGATAACGCCGACGAAGGCCGCGTGCCGAGGGCGTTGCCGTACCGCAACGCTTCGCACGGGCGTGTGGCGCGGGCGGGCGGCAAGGCGGCAGACGCAAGCGACGCAGACTCGCGCGTGTGCACAGATTCTAGAAAGAAAATCGCACGTCAAAAGCTCGTGCTATCATGCCGCGGTATCGACGGCGAACGAGCGGCTTCCGCCTTCGCCGCCGCAGGCCGCGCAGTGCAAGAAAGCCGCGGCCTCCGACCGAACGCCACCCGACGAAAGGATCCCGTGAACCATCCGAACGCACCCGAACCCGTCGGCTTTCCCCTTGCCCGCCTCGTCGGCTCCGAGCGCAGGCCGAGCGCACCCGACTTTATAGAAGGAGCGATCTTCGATCTGGACGGCACGCTGCTCGACAGCATGCCCTGGTGGGAGAACCTGGGAGAAAACTACCTGATCGCACGCGGAAAAACGCCTGCGCCCGACATCAAACGCCACTTCAAGCGCATGACGCTGGAGCAGTCGGCCGTATTCCTGCGCGACGAATACGGCCTGGAAGAGCCTGTCGACGAAATCTGCCAAGGCATCCTGGACGGCATCGAACACGCCTATCGCGACACCATTCCGCTGAAACCCGGCGCCCGCGCCATGTTAGACGCCTTCGCCGCATGCGGCGTGCGCATGTGCGTCGCAACCGCCACCGAGCGCCACTGCGCCGAGGCCGCCCTGGCGCGCCTGGGCGTGCTCGACCGCTTCTCGGCGGTGTTCACCTGCAGCGAAGCGGGCGCAAGCAAGACCGAACCCATCGTGTTCGAGACCTCGCTCGCCCACCTGGGCACGCCGCGCGAAGCGACCCTGGTGATGGAGGATTCGCTGCATGCGATCGAAACCGCCCACGCCGCAGGCTTTCCCGTGGCCGCCGTGTACGAACCGAGCGCAGCGTTCGAGGCTGACGCCATCAAAAATCTGGCCGACCTGTATCTTCATTCATTCGACCTGGGCGAATAGCCCTTATGCCGCGTGATGTGGCGCCGATCGCCCACACCGACATGCGCCACGCAACCCGCACGATGAAGCGGCCCGGAATCCCGCCGGATTCGGGCCGCTTTTCATATCCACAAGCGCCGGAGAGGCCGCACCTTCGCCCTCGAAAGCCGCCGGGTGCGCTTGATAGCCTGACTTCGCGAGCGTCCGAAGACGCACCGAGACGAAGGAGGCAGATCATGAACGACACCGGCAAACGAGATGCGCCGAACAAATCGGCGCCAAGCACGGCGCGCTCGACGCGCGGGCCCGCCCGGCGATGGGTCGACCGCGTCGCCAAGGCGGCAGGAGCATGCGCTATCGCCGCTGTGGCGCTGTGCGGCGCCTGCATGATGCCCATGCAGGCCGAAGCGCAATCGAAGGCGGCGGGACCCAAAATCATCGAGGTGGCGGAAGACGAATTCGAGCCCATCGGCTACGAAGCGTCGCTCGACTTCGACGACATCCAGATCATCGAAGGCTTCGAAGAGGTGCCCGACCTGGGCGTCTACTTCGACCACCGCTACAGCGACGAGGAAAATCCCAGCCTAGACGATCTGTATATCCAGGTCAAAGACCACCCGGGCCTCGCTTTCGTGATCGACGGGTCCACGAAAAAGGGCTCTGCGTCGCTGCGCTACACGGGCGGCATGTACAAGGGCGAGGCGTTCGACGCCGTGCTCACGCTGGAAGACTGGACGTACATGGAGCCCGATTGCGGCTGGGAGAACTACGCTCCCTTCTACGACGGGCACGAGGTGTTTCAGCCGGGCGTCTACCTGAGCACGCACTGGAAGTCGCTCTCCGACGGACCCGAGGGCTACCAGAACTTCAACTTCTATACCATGGGCCTTTCGAACCTCGACGTGAGCGTGCAGTTCGTGCGCGCGGGCACCGACGAGCCGATCGAAGTGAAAGGCCACGCCACCTGCATCGACCTGGACACTATCCAGGCGTTCGAGTTCGGCGGGGCCATCACGGGCGGACGCATCGTCGCGGGAAACGACGCGCTCTATCTTGAAAACGACGGCACGCGCGTGGCCTCGAAGCTGGTCTTTCTTTCCACCGACGGATGGAAACATCCCGATGAATACAAGAAAGGCCTGGTCGAGACTTTCTACGACTCCACGGGCGACAATCTTGGCAAGCCGGCGGAATTCCGCTTCTATTCGGGATGGAACAAGCACGAAATGGACAGCGGGCATAACCCCGACCCGCAATCGTTCTTCGCGCTGACGCCCGACTTCCTGACGGTGCCCAACCCCGAGGAAAACCCCGACGGCCAAACCGAGGTGGTGAAGACCGTCGATAAAACCGAAGGCGTGAAGCCCGGCGACGAGGTGGAATACGCGATCGACTTCCGAGCCCATGAGCAAGGCGTCGACTGCCGCGTGGGCTACCGTTATTCGGCCCTCGAAATCGTCGACACCCTCCCCGCCGAGATGAGCTACATCGACGGCACCGCATATCTGACCGACGAAAGCGGAACGCCCCTTGAAAACGCAGGCGTCGCGACGGTCGAGAAGACGCCCGTCGAAGGCGATGCCGAAATCCCCGACGCAAGCAAGCCCGACGGCTCCGCAGGAACCGAAGATGCCGAACAGCCCGATCAGACGCGTGCAGGCGCGCGTGCCAGCACATCGGCAGACGATACCGAAGCGCCCGCCGATGACGGCGCAAGCGAAGGCAGCTCCAACGCCGACGAGGACGCAAGCAAGCCCGACGCGGACGACCTCGCAACTGCGGGAGACGTCGTCCGCTTCACCTTCGACAAAGAGTTCTTGGCGAACATGCCCATGAAGGGCGAGCACTACCGCCTGGTGTTCAAGGCAAAGCTCGACCGCTACCCCGCCGACGGCAGCCTGTCCGTGGTCAACAGCTCGTATGCCCTGATCAACTCGAACGGCAAGACGCCGTCGAACGACGTGGAAACGAAGCTGGCGAAGCCGGGCCTTTCCATCGAGAAAAGCTCCGACAAACATGCGTATGAAGCGGGGGAAACGGGCCTCTACACGCTGACCGTCAGCCAGACCGAAGAGGGGATGACGGCCGAAAACGTCGTCGTGAAAGACCTGTTGGACGACGGCGCCGCGGGCTCGATCGTCGAAGGAAGCGTGAAAGCGGCCAAAGGAGACGACGAACCCGAAGTCGTCGAACCCGCCTATCTGCGCGATGACGAAGACCGCATCGTCGGGTTCGAGTTCGTGAGCGGCGTGGACCTTGCCTACGGCGAAACCATGACCCTGACCTACGAGGTCGCCATGGAAAAGCCGGGCGCTACGATTGCAAACACCGCTACGACCTGGGCCGATAATGTCGACGAAGTCGAGGCGGACAACGAAGTCGAAATCGCGGCCGAAGATGCCGAAGTTCCCACGAAGCCCGACGAGCCGGATGAGCCCGTCGTCACGCTTGAGAAAAGCGTCGATAAGGACGAGGTGCCCGTCGGCGAAAGCGCGGCCTACCTTGTTCGCGCGACCGTCGAAGGCGCGGGCATCACGGACGTCGTCATATCGGACAACAGCCTTCCCGAAGGTATGCCGATCGACGCCGAAAGCATCGAGGTGCTGATCGGCGACGAGCCCGATGAGGCCCTCGAGCCGACGACCGAAGACAACGGGTTCTCCGTCGCGATCGACGAGCTGCCCGAAGGAAGCGTGGTCGAGGTCGCCTACAGCGCACGCGTCGAAGACGAGGCCCTTGCGGGCACGGACGTGGTCAACACGGTTCTGCTGACAGCCGACGAACTTGACAAGCCGCTCAGCGACGACGCCGTGGTGACCGTGCCGCCCGTCGAAGGCGATGCCGGCCCCGATGACAAACCTGCGGCGGTGCCGATCGCTCCCGCCGCTCCCGACGAGCCGGCCGGCACTCCGCCGAGCAGTCCCGCAGCGCCAGGCAAGTTCATCAAGACGGGCGACGCGACCATGACGATCGTCGCAGGAACCGTCGGCGCGGCGCTCCTTGCCGCAGCGGCCGCAGCCTTCGCCCTGAAGCGCAAGCACGCGGGCGGGCGCACGGCGCATTCGCAGGCGCTGGCACGTGCGACCGAATACGGTTCGACAGGAAACGACCGCATGGCACGATAGATGGCGCATGAAGCGCGACGGAATCCGCCGCGCCGAAACAAAGGCCGAGAGGGTCGCAAGCCCTCCCGGCCTTTCGCCGTTTTCGGCCGAAAGAATGGACGAAATAAGGCGACGGCAACCAAAGGCCCAAACGGACGATCGTGGGGTACACTTGGCAGCAGCAAACCATCCCACGGCCCAATTCGCAAAAGGAGCATCGTCCATGGGCAACTGCCTCGTCGCGCAATCAGGCGGCCCCACCGCCGTCATCAACGCAAGCCTCGCCGGCGTGGTCAGGGCGAACCAGCTCAACCCTCTGTACGACCGCGTCTTCGGCGGCCTGCACGGCATCGAAGGCGTTTTGGACGGCAAGCTCTACGACCTGACCGACCTCAGCGGCCATGAGCTGGAAATCCTCAAGCAAACGCCCTCCAGCGCGTTGGGCACCTGCCGCTACAAACTCAAGCGCGGCGCCGATGCCGACTACTGCCGCCTGATCGAGGTCATGGACGCCAACGACATCGAGGTCATGTTCTACATCGGCGGCAACGGATCGATGGACACCGTGGATGCGCTGGCGAAATGGGCCGAAAGCGTCGGCTGCGAGAAGCGCTTCGTGGGCATTCCGAAAACCGTCGACAACGACCTCGTACCCGTCGACCATGCGCCGGGCTTCCCGAGCGCAGCCAAAATCGCAGCTCAAATCACCCATGCCACCTATCTCGACTACGCCGCCTACACGCGCCCCGAGGTGTTCGTGTTGGAAACCATGGGCCGCGACGCGGGCTGGCTGGCCGCGAGCTGCTGCGTATCGGGCAACGTCGACTTGCTGGTCCTGCCCGAGATAGACTTCGACAAAGACGCCTTCTTGACCGAAGCCAAGCGGAAATTCGACGAGAAGGGAGAATGCTACATCGTGGTGAGCGAAGGCGCCCACTATGCCGACGGGACCTACGTTTCCTCAGGCGGGCGTGCAAATGAAGGCTTCGCGCATCCCGTGCTGGGAGGCGCGGGCGCAACGATCAAGCAGATGATCGTGGATGCCGGCATCGTGCCGCGCGGCGTGGTGCAAAACCTCTCCCGCGCGGCGCGTTCGAGCAACTTCGCCCAAAGCCTCGTGGATGTGAACGAGGCCTACGAGCTGGCCATGAGCGCCCATATGCGCTCCGCCGACCCGGCTTTCACCGGCTTCGTGGTAGGAGTGCGCCCGCGCACAGCCGAAGATATCGCGGCAGGCGTCTACGATGCGCGCTATTTCGCCGCGCCGGCAGACCGCTTCGCCAAACACGTGAAGCATTTCCCCGTCGAATGGATCCTGCCCGACTACCAAGGCATCACCGAGGATGCCTTCGCATACTTCAAGCCCCTGGTCGAAAGCGAGCCGAAGCTGGTCTACGACGGCGCGATGCCTGCCACCATCACGCCGTTCAACAAGCGCTGACGCGCCGCCATCAGGCGGGCGGCTACATCACCTGATGGCGGCGGAAAAACAGCGCCGCCAGCGGAAGACACGCCACGAACAGCACGCTGTACACGAGCGCCTGCATGCCTATAAGGTCGATCACGAAACCGCCGATCGGATACGACATGTATTCCCAGAACAAATACGGCGCCACCAGACCGCTTGTCGGGAACAGCGCGCTGAGATGCACGAGGATGCCAACGCCCGCCGTGGGGATCATGCCCGTCAGAAGAACAAGCGCCACGTCGATCGCGAAGATGGATAGCAGCGAATGCAGCTTCGATGACAAAAACAGCGTCAGGCCGGCGAACCCGAGCGTCATCAGGTAGGCGATGCCCACCATGATGGCGGTACCCTGGGCCATGGTGAAATCATACGGCGAGGAAAGCGCCATCATCTGAATGGGCAGGTCCGCGCCGCCCGCACCGTGAGCGGCAAGCGACACGGCGCAGATGATGACCACGCATACTGCGAAATACGCCGTCGTGAACAGAAAGGCCGCGATGAGCTTTGCCGCCACCAGCTTGGAACGGCCATAGCGCGACGACAAAATCACGCTATCGGTGCGCTCCTGATATTCGGCCGCGAACATCGGAGCCAACGCCACGCAGATAGCGATGATGGCGAACGCGATGAAGGCGATGCAGTCCATGATGTTCTGCCAGCCTCCCGTGTATCCGTACACGATCGGCTCGGTCACTTCGGCCTGCTTCTGCGTCCAATAGGCGCGTTCGGCATCCGAATAGACCCACGAACCGCCCTGTCCGTCGTCGAGAATCACCTGGGTCTTTTCAGCGAGCGCCTCATAGAACGACACCTCGGGGGAAGGCCCCAGTATGGCCGACATCTGGACGACTTCTTTTTTGTCGTTGTTCCATGCCCCGAACAGCCACGGCCAATAGCCCGAACCGTACAGCTCGCGCGCGCCTTCGATGCCGTAGGCCGACTTCACGGCGTCGTAGGACGCGGCATCGCTCATGGTCGCGATCTCGTCGGGGTCGAGCTTGGAAAACGCAAGTTCGTAATACGATGACAACTCTTCGGCAAGACGCTCGTCGGTCAGTGCGCCCGCACGCGCCTCGGCATTCTCCTGCCGCTGATGAATGGCATCGAGACCCGACAGAATCTCATCGATATTGTTCGTGGTCTTCGTCTGGAACACGTTCATCGTCATGATGAGGCACAAAAGCGCGATGATCGCCAGGCAGGTATAGCGCGTCGATTTACGCGCGACGATTTTCTTGAGCTCGAATTTCACCAGGTCGAACATGGCTACCTCCTTCCGCCGAACAGGCCGTTTTTACGAGCATGGCGCCCCTCCGGCACCTTGCCGAAACTGCCGCCCGCCATGCCGGCGCCTGCATCGTCTTTGAACGTGTACAGATACAGATCCTCCAACGTCGGCTCGACAGAAACCGCGCCCACTACGGGAGCTTCGTCGGCCGCCACGCGCACCACCGCTCCGCCGTCGGACGCGTAATGCACGTTGCACACGCACGCAGAAGCCGAAAGCTCATCGGCCTGGCGCGCTGAAACGCGGCATTCCCACACCTTGCCCGCCACGGACGAAACCACGACGTCGGGACGGCCGCGCAGCACGAAACGGCCGCCCTTCATCACCAGGATGTCGTCGGCGATGTATTCGACATCGGACACGATGTGCGTGGAAAGCAGCACGATCTTGTCTTGCGAGAACCCGGAAATCAGGTTCCTGAAGCGCACGCGCTCTTTCGGGTCGAGGCCGGCCGTCGGCTCGTCGAGCACCAAAACCGTCGGATCGTTGATCACGGCCTGCGCGATGCCCAGCCGCTGCTTCATGCCGCCCGAAAACGTGCGCACTTTGGCTTTCGCATGGGCGGCAAGGCCCACTTCCTCCAGCAGCTCGGAGCAACGCCGTTTGGCCTCATGGCGGCCGAGGCCCTTCAGCGCAGCCATATACAGCATGAAATCCATCGCCGTGAAATCGGGGTAATACCCGAAATCCTGCGGAAGGTATCCCAGCATGGCACGATATTCGTCGCCCATGCGGGCGATATCCGCGCCGTCGAAGGCGATGCGGCCCGCGCTGGGCTTGAGCACATCGCACACCATGCGCATGAGCGTGGTCTTGCCGGCGCCGTTGGCTCCAAGCAAGCCGTACACGCCGGAATGCAGCGTCGCCGACACGTCGTCGACAGCAGACTTTTCTGCAAATCGCCTGGTCAGATTTTCAAGGGAAAGCTCCACGGTTTCCTCCTATCGATTGATGGACGACGAATCGAACGAAAGCAGGCGCGGCGAAGCCGCCACGTCGGCCAACCATGCCCTGGCCTCGCACGCCGCCCATACCGCCGAAGCGGCGGCGGCCAGCGCCCATATCCACACGGAAGCCTGCTCGTATGCGACGGGCGCTTTCATCGCGAGAAAATAAGCCGCCGTCATGACCGCCGCGCCCCAGGCGGCAGCGGCCGCAAGCGCACCCGAACCTTCGATGCGGCGCGCGGCCGCAAGACAGCCGGCAACCGTGACGCAGTACGGAGCAAAAGCGCACAGCAGCGCGACGGGCGCTCCCGCCTGCGGGTCGGCGAACGCGAGAAAGCCCGCCATAGCCGCAAGGCCGATCGCATTCGAGCACGCCAAAACGACCATGCGAGCGGCCGCGACCGAACGGGCATCATGCTTGCACGAACGCTCCAGTTCGATGATTCCGCACGCACGCGATGCCGCCATATCGGGCAAGCCGCATACGGCGACGGCCGCGCCCGCCAGGCAGGCATACAGCCCCGATGCCGCATTTCCTCCGCCGGCGAACCACAAAACCATGACCGCGATCACCAGGCACGCCTGAAGAGCCCATGCGCGGACCCCCATGAAGCGCGCCTGCATCGCCACGAACGAGGCCGCTTCCGACGCGCCGCGCACGAACGCCGAAAGCGACGGACACGCGGCGCGGGCGGGCGCCGCATCGACACGCGCACGTCGAGCCTCAGCGACGGCAGCCGCCGCAACGGCGCGCCTAACCTCGTCGTCAGCCGCAGGACGCTGCTCGCGATAGTAGGCGCGCAGAGCGCCTTCGATATCGTCTGCATACGTCGCATCGCGATTCTCTTTGTTGAAAGACCTCATATGAGCCCTCCGTCCGATTCGAAGGAGTAGGCGTCGCGCACCTGCGCGAGCGCACGCTTGAGCAACCTGTTCATCGCAAACCGCGACACCCCCATGACCTGAGCGGCTTCCGCCACGCCGAGCCCCTGGTCGAAGCGCAGCTCGATCGCCTCGCGCTCGTCGGGGGCGAGCGATGCCAGCACCGAATCCATCTCGACGGGATAGGCGTCGCAAGATCGCGGCGCCGAAGCTTCGTCCAATTCGACAAACTGCGGCCTGCGCGCGCACGACCGTGCCGCATCGGCGCACAGGTTGCGCGCGATGGTCAGCAGCAATGCAAGCGGCTTTCCGCGTTCGTCGTAGGCGCTGGCGCTGCGCACGAACCGCAGGAATGTTTCCTGCGCGATGTCGTCGGCGGCATCGCGAGCGGGCGCGTGACGCCTGCAGTACGCCAGCACGTCTTCGTAATGCCTCTCGACGATGCGTTGAACCGCAGCCTCGTCGAGCGTCGCCTCGTGTTTTCTCAAGCGTTTCTCACCTCCTACCCTCTTTAACGCCGACCGAGCGCGAAATGTGCGCACGGATTCGAAAAAAAAAGTTCGCTCGTTTCCGGCGAACTTTGACACCGTAAACGTCGAAAATCAATGCGAGGACGGATCCGATTCCGCTTTATGTTGCAAAATACCTGATCAGATATACGAAATGAATCAAGGCGCCCCGAAGGACGCCTTGATTGCATGTCGCATTTCGATTGCTTGCTCGGTGCCGCTATTCTTCGCACACGGCCCACACGCGAGCGGGAAGGCCCGATGCGCCTTCGATGCGCGGCCACGCCACGAACACGATGGCGCCCGCAGGCGGCACCTTGTCCAGGTTGGCCATGACCTCAACCTGCAGATGGCACGTGTCGAGCACGTAGCGCTCCACCGCCAGGTCGTCGGCTTCCACGGCCAAATACGATGCGTCGGTATCGAAGGTCTCATGGCCGTTCATTGCCACGCCGCGCTCTTCGAACAAGAACTTCAGCGTTTCGATCGACCAGCCGGGACAATGCTCGCCGCCTTCTTCGTCAAGATTGCACAGAGCGTCGTAATTCGGCCAACGCTTGTACCAGTCGGTGCGCAGCGCGACGAACGCGCCTTCGGGAATGCGGCCGTATTCCGCCTCGTAGGCAAGAACGTCGTCGATGGTCACGGCGTAATCGGGGTTTTCGGCGGCCTTCGCAGAAATGTCGATCACGCACAGCGGATAGGCGCTCTGCTCCACGCCGAACTCCTCGGCGGCAGGACGGCCCGGAACGAAGTGCATGGGAAAGTCGACGTGCGTGCCGAACTGGCCGGGGAATTTATAAGTATGGATGCGGCACGAAAGCATTTCCTCGTCGTAATCGAACACGGTCTTGCACAGCTCGACCGAACCGTCGGGGATGCCGCCCCAATACGGGCTTTCATTCGTCAGCGGATGGGTCAGATCGACCCATCGACAACGCTTCAACTTCTCAAGATCGCCCCACAAGCTCATGATGCCTCCTTACGCACCCGATCGACGCGACGGCCGGGAATTCGCATGGCGAAACGGACCGGACGAGCGACGAAAAAAGCGCGACGTCCTTTACGACGCGCTTGAACTATCGCCCACTATTGTGCCGTATCGAAAGACAAGATGCACGAGAAACAAAAACCGAATCGGACACGTAATCATGAGAGTCGAAATGCGGTCGCAGCGAACGCCTTGCTCCCCGCAGCGAAAGCGCGTAGCGACAAGAAAACACCGCGTTCGATCCAGCAAGGCCGACGTTTCTGGACATCTGGTCAACATCAAGGTGATCAACGTTCACTTATTCCCCACCCTGGCCTACAATTGCTCCACGCATTGTGAAAAACGAATATTTAAGGAGGTTTCCTATGAAGGGCAGGCTGAAGGCCCTGACTTTGTGCGTCGTCATGGCCCTCGCGTCATTCCTTCTGCCCGCGTACGCATTCGCAACGCAACAGGAAGGAACGGTTTACTCGGTCGGCGACTCTGCGGCGTTCACGCAAGCCGTCGACGCGATCAGCAAGAGCAACGAAGAAAATTCCGTCATCGAGCTGACGGGCAATGTCGACCTTGCCGACGCCTTCACAGGCGTCAAGGACAAGCACGTCGTCGTGCGCAGCAACGGCGACGGCAACACCCCCCCATTTTCTGAAACTGAATTCTGATATCGTCGAACTGACGGGCGATGTCACGTTCGAAAACGTGCACATCTCTTCCAAAACGCTGTACGCAAACGGCCATCATCTCACGCTGGGCGAAGGCTTCGGCGGCGGCGAAGACGGCCAGAAGCGCATGATCGTCTACGGCGGCAGCAATGGCGACCTTACCGCCGACACGCACATCACCGTTCTTGACGGCGTGTACAAGCTCATTGCCGGCGGCAACTCCGCAGGCACCCTCACGGGCAACACCAACGTAGAATTCGGCGGAAACGCGCGCTTCCCTAATGCGTCTGAAGGCAAGCAGGACGGCGACTACGTTGGCACACAAGACGTAAATTACAACCTATACCTTGCCGCCAAAGGCGAAGGCAAATGGAACGGCTCGGCTTTTGCCGGAACGGACTACGAATACGGCATCCTCCCCTACGGCATCTACGGCGGCGGCACCTGCGGTAACACCGAGGGAAGCACTCGTGTCGAGATGACAGGAGGCACAGTCCATCAAATCTTCGGCGGCGGTGCGGCAAGGCGCAATCCCACTCATGCTGGACACCTGGGCGAACTTGACGACCTAGGCCGCGTTTCAGGCAATACCTCCGTCAGCGTGACGGGCGGCGAAGTCAAAAGCGTCTACGGCGGCGGCTATAACGACATCTTCGTATTCGGAAGCTATGAATACAAGAACAGCGGCGTTCCCGCAGAAGCCCGCGGCCAACGAGCCGTTGTCGCAGGCGATACCTACGTTGAAATCAGCGGCGATGCCCACGTGGCCACGGCCGAGCAAAGCGAAGATACCTCTACTGCCGGCGCTGACTACCCTGCGGTCTACGGCGGATCCTTCCACTCCACCGTCAACAATACGCAGGTCGTCATCGGAGGAAACGCCCTGGTCGAATCCGGCGAACGCAGCATGTACGGATACGGCGCTGTTTACGGCGGTGGCTGTAACGACATCATTCGCGGAACATCGTCCGCCCTGCTCAAGGATAAGGCCTGCATCGGCAACGAGCAGAACAAGCCTGGCGCTTCCGTGGCTTCGCAGGGGCAAGTCGGCGTCATCACGCCCATGAGCCGCGCCGCGAAGAGCGGATGCTATCTCGGTGGCGCCCAATACCAGGACCTCCCCGTCATCAAGAATGAGGGCAAGAGCGACTACGCAGCACAGGCAGAGGTCGCCGGTGGCACCGTCGACGTTCTCATGGCAAGCGTGAAGTCCCGCATGGCAAGCGAGCAGCCCACCAAGACCTGCCAGGGAAACGTGAGGCTCACTCAATCTGGCGGCGCGGTCCACGCGATAGAAGGCGGCTCCGTTTACTCCAAGAACCTCATCGTCGACGGAAACGTCGACATTCTCATCACGGGCGGAACCACCGAGGAATACATCCTTGGCAGGTACGACACGAGCAACCTCGGTCATAGCGAAATCAAAGGCAATTGCACCCTCACGTTCTCTGGATGCGGCAGCGCTGACGCTTTCAGGATGAGTCCCCTCATCTGGGCGATGGACTCTGTGCACGTGACTGACAACGCCCACGTGGCGGTTTTTGGCGACCACACGTTCTTCGATTCCAATAAAAAGCCCTTCACCGTTCCGCTCTATCGAGTCAAAGATCTGACCATTGACAAGGGCTCAACGCTCGCCTTTAAGCAGAACGCGAACATCGAAGGCAATCTAGTCGTCAACGGAGCCCTCAATATGGCTCGCGTTAAGCCCGTCTTTAGCCTCCGCGACCCCAAGGCAGTAACCCTGACCGCTGCTGGCACGGCAAAAGGCGCTGGCAATCTCCTGCCCATCGCCGATCCGAAAAACGCCAAAGACGGATCGAGCTACAGCTCTTATAGCGAGCCGGTCGTTAACGAAGAGTACGTATATGCCAAGACTGCCGACTCCAACATGGAGCTTGATCTTATCAAGGGCGCAGATAAGTTCGTCGTCGACCGCAAGGGCAAAAGCGACGTACAGGACGTTTGGTTCATCAACAAACAGGTCGCCAATGACGTCATCGTCACGTTCGACAAAAACGGCGGCGACACCGAAGCCGACCCAAACAGCGTAACGGTAAAGAGCGGATCCGCCGTGGGCACCCTGCCCTCGGCGCCCACACGAGCTGACCACACGTTCCTCGGCTGGAATACGAAGCCCGACGGCAGCGGCGAGGCGTTCGACGAGAACACGCCCGTGACCGGCGATATCACCGTTTACGCTCAATGGGAAGCAATCCCAGAGCAACCTTGGTACCGCGAGTTCTACTACCAGGTCTATGACACCGAAGGCGACCAGCTGGACGAAAATGGCGCTAAATACAGCTGGCAGCGAGAAGGCTACGGAGAGGGCGGCTGGAGCCTTCCCGGTGCTCCCGTGGCCATCGATCGCAATACGTTCGACGGTCACAAGTTTAAATGGGACGCCATCGACGGATCGGGCAAGGAGACCCTCGGTGTGCACTACGTGTTCGACGAGAACTACGGCCCCCATCGCCTGAGCGCAACCTGCGCCGAGGCCACCAAGGACAACCCGCTCAAGATCTACTACCGTGCAACGCCCCATACCCTGACATACGAATACGAAGGCACGATCCCCGATGGAGCACCGCAGCTTCCCGCCCAGGTGAACTCCGCGTACAGCGCGCCCGTCAAAATCACCGCCGCCCCTTCCATGGAAGGCTGGGAGTTCGACGGCTGGAAGGTCAAAAGCCCTGAAGGCGTCACAATCGCCGATGACGGCACGCTGACCATGCCCAACGCCGACGTCGTGCTCGTGGGCTCGTGGACCAAGACGGCCACGCCGATCGAGCCCACGACTGCCGCTTATGCGGTCGAGCATTACAAGCAGCAGCTCGATGGCACCTACAAGCTTGAAGAGACGGACTTCCCGCTGTACGGCAAAATCGGAGAGGAGGTAACCGTCACGCCTAAGGGCTACGACGGCTATCGCCTCAATGAGGGCCTGTCCAAGCTCACCGGCACGGTCTTTATGCCGCACGAGCAAGACGGCAAACCGGTCTATCTTGTGCTGAAGGTATATTACGACCTCGACCAAGTCACGCTGCATTACGACCTGAACGGCGGCACGGGCGCCGAAGGCGTCGACTACGACGACAAGACGCTGCCCATAGGCACCGAAGTGACCGCGGCCGACGCCCCGACGCTTGAAGGCCACGACTTCCTCGGATGGAAGAAGGAGGTCGCAGGACAGTCCGCGAAGGAGGCCGACCTGGTCAAGCCTGGAGACACGTTTAAGCTGACGGCCGACACCACCCTGACGGCCCAGTGGGAGAAGAAGGCTCCCGTCGTTCCGCCGGTCAACCCCGACCCGAAACCGGATCCAAACCCCGATCCGAAGCCCGAGCCGAACCCTGATCCTGAACCCGACCCGCAGCCCGAACCCGAGCCTGACCCGAAGCCGGAACCCGAGCCGAGTCCTGAACCTGGACCCGAGCCCGCTCCGCAGCCCGAACCCGAGCCAGAACCCGCTCCCGAAGGCGGCTCTGGCAATGGCCAACCGACCGCACCCGGCCAGCCTGAAAACCCTGGAACGAACTCCAACACAAACGGCCAGCCGCAGACAAACGCCGCTATTCCTGCGATGAACGACTTCTCGACCATCGTTGCCGCAGCGGCGATCGGCACGGCGGCGCTCGCCGCCCTGGCATGCATCGCGGCATACCGCAAGGTTCGCAAGAGCCGATAAAACAATGGCCAGGCGCCCATGCCGCGGCATCCGGCCGAAATCCAAGAAGGGCCCGCTTTGAAGCGGGCCCTTCTTAATTCGCGGCACATTCGCTCGAAAAGCACGACATCGAGCAGCAAATAGGCCCCTGCAATGCAGGGGCCTATCCTCATCAGAAGCTCTTAAAAGACGTTACGCGTAGAGCCCGTTGATGAAGCGCATGACGACCGCGGACGCCTCGGCGCGGGTGGCGCCGTCGGCCGGGTCGAGCTGGCCGTCGCGGCCGGAGAACAGCCCCTCGGCCACGGCCCACGACATCGCCTGGGAGGCCCAGGGGCTCGCCTCGGAGCCGTCGGGGAACTCCGACAGGTCGGCGCGGGCGGAGGTGTCCAGGCCCAGGTGCTCGGCGTAGCGCATCAGGAACACGGCCATCTGCTCGCGGGTCACCGAGTCGTCGCCGCCGAAGGCCGATCCGCCGTAGCCGTCGACCACTCCCGTGGCCTCGCCCCAGGCCGCGGCGCCCTCGAACCACAGGCCCGCGGCGTCGGCGAAGCCGGCGTCGGGGGCGTCGGGGCAGGACTCGGCGCGGTGCAGCATGGTCACGAACATGGCGCGCGTGGTGGGCTCGTCGCCCGCGAAATGCAGCGCGCCGTCGGCCTGCGGGACACCCGTCAGGATGCCGCGGGCGCCGACGAAGTCGACCACGCCCTGCTCGCCGTACCACGTGCCGGCGACGTCGGGGAACGACGCGGAGGCGTCGACCACCTTGAGCACGGCGCCCTCGGGCAGCTCCGCGGTCAGGCCGTGGGGCGCGCGGGCCGTCTTGGGCAGGACCTCCTCGGTGCCGTCGGCGTTCACCACCACCAGCACGGCGCCGGCGGACGGGCCGCCCTCGCCCCCGGGGCCGGCGACGGGCACGGTCACCGCCGCGCCCGCGGGGCAGTCGACCGAGATCTCGGGGGCCGACGCGGAGCCGGAGGGCTCGACCGGGTCCATGGGCAGCGTCACGGCGCCCTCGGCGCCCTCGGGAACGCTCGCCTCGACCGAGGTCACGTTGCCCTGGGCGTCCTTGGACACGACGGTCGAGGCGCCGTCGGCGGCCTCGGTGGTCACGGTCTGGCTGCCGTCGGGCCTGGTGACGGTGGTGACGGTGGAGCCGTCCGGGCGCTGCTCGACGTCGGTGTCGGGGGCCGGCGCGGGAGGCGTCGGCGGGACATACTTGGACCACTGCGCCGTAAACTGAACGCCATCTTCAACAGCAGGCTTTTCAGAAGACCCGTAAACCTTCTGGTCGAGGGAGGACATCCACCCTTTGAAAACATATCCCTGCTTGGAAGGAACAACGACCTGCGAAAGATCGAATCCTGCCGACGAACCCGCATAATGACCGATCAAAACACCGCCGTCGCCAGGATCCCCATCATAGAAATCCGCCATCTGAGCGCCCTCGGCCAGATGGTCTTGAGACGGAGCGGGATTAAAGGATCCAGCGGTGATGCTTACCGTGGGATCGGGCGTCTCGGTCCCGCTCTTGGTCAGTTCGAAAACGCCGTTGAGAACGCCGCCGTTGAATTCAGCCGTTGCAGGAATAGCCCCATCCTGGAACATATCGATAGGGCCATTAAGCACCCCGCCATTCACAATAATCTCGCTACGAGTTTTGTACTGGTCGGCGCTCGTCATGGCTTTAATAGAGTCCTCTTCACCCGTAATGACGCCGCCATTTACAACGACTTGACCGCCGGAATTAAAAATGTACACACCATGACCGGCAGACATATACGTTCCACCGTTAATCGTCGCTCGCGCATCGAACCCAACACCGATAGTCGTGTCGGTCCAGACGTAACTGCCCTGGTCCCTACCTTCGACAACGAATTCGCAATCATTGAAAACGCCATCAGAGCCAGCAAGCTGCACGACAGGAGAGCCCTCCTTCACAAGCGCTGCAACAGAATCGAACACGATAGGGCACCTGTCCATCGTATCAAGATAGAAAATCTGACTATCAGAAACGTAATTTCCGCCCTTGATACGCATTTCGATCGTGCTTCCAGGAGGAAGCGTTCCCTTGTTCGTTGTCACGCCGTTGTTCGTCATGACATCCAGCCCATCGAGCTCGAAATAAGACGAGGTCGACCCTTCTACGCCCTCGTTAGTAAAACGAAACAGCGTGCCTCTGTCGGTAGAACCCCTGAACTCTCCGCCCTTGATGCGCAGCGAGGCTCCGCACTGAGCCTCGATCCAGCCGTACGATTTACCGTCCGAGAGAATCATTTTCGAGCCCGGGGCAGAAGCATCGAGCAAAAGCGCGCCTGACGACGTGACATAAAACGGACGTTTCCCTGTTGCGTCGTTGGTCACGGTGTGCCCCGCGACAACAAGGGAAATCGACTTATCTATCGTCATCAGAGTTCCGTCGGCAATAGTAACGTCTTCCAGCAGGACGATTTCATCGCCATCTTCAGCAGCCTCAACCGCTTCAGCCAACGTCGCATACGTCGAACCGCCAATCTGAGCGACCGCGGTCGCCTGCTCGGGCGTGGATTCGCCTTCGGCGCCCTGCTGGCCCTCGCCCGCAACGCCATCCTGCGACGTGCCGTTTTGGGCGCCGCCCTGCACCTGATCGAGCTCTTCTGCAAACGCGGTCGCTGGCACACCCACCGTCGGGACCAACGCCGCAGAAAGCAGCACCGCCATGCCCCGGTTCATCGTTTTCTTCTGTTCCATGTCCGCTTCCCCTTATCGTCGTGGCCCGGCATAGCGCCTCTTGCGGAATCGCCCCATGCCCTAAGCCGCGAATTGACATATAGAAAAAATATACAGACAGAATGTCTCACGCACAAGTAACCCTCGTGAAACTCCTTCGCCGTTCGCCGAAAAGAGAGCGGCAACAGGGGAGCATCGTCGAAACTGAGCCGAACATAAAACAGCCGCATCGGGGAGGGGGGTCCGATGCGGCGTTGACGAGAATATCAATAAAAGAATGCGAAGCGGCCCGCCGCACACCCGTCGAGGGGGGTTATGAAGGCGGCAGAAAGCCGCTTCGCAAAGCCATCTAGCGAACGCTATTTCGCAGCGAGCGCTCGTCCAACGACGTAACCCTGGGTGTGGCAACGGCCGAGGGAGAGACCGGGAAGATCCATGGGATAATCGGGACTGCCGAAGAAGTTGCCTGCGCAGTTGCCGATGGCGTACAGGCCCTCGATCGGATTGCCTTCAGCATCGAGAACGTTCATCTCGCCGTTCACGTTCACGCCATGCACAATAGCAGACAGACGGATGTGGCGGTGAATGCCATAAAACGGAGGCTGCACGATGGGCTTAAGCCATTTGGCCTCTTTGCCCATATCGGAATCGACGCCGGATTCAACAAGCTGGTTATAGCGCTCAACCGTTGCAGCGAAAGCATCGACGTCGGTCAAACCCAACTTTTCGCCCAACTCCTCGATCGAATCGGCAGCAAACGTGTTGACCAGGTCTTCGTAAACGCCCTGCTTCTCGCCCGTTTCCTCAGGCATATAGGCTTTCATGGCCTCGGGGTCGTAAAGCTTGCCCGGCCAATCGGCGCAATCGGTCATGTAATTGCTGTCGAACACCTGCGTATACCAGCCGTTATCCTCGGCGCCAGTCAGGAAGTTGCCCATGTACGCCATGGCAGAGCGGGCCTCGTTGCAGAAACGAGTACCGTCGTTTTTCACGCACAAGAACGGCATGTCGGCCATAGAGCCGGGGCCTGCATCGAAATCGTGCTGGACCTTCGCACCGCACACAGGCTCCATGCGAGCACCCGCCCAAACCATCATCTTATGGCCATCGCCGGTCTTGTTGTTCTGCTTGCGGTCGATATTGGCCATATCGGGATTGTAGTAGGCCATCATCTCATCGTCGTTGGTGTAATCACCGGTCGCAACGACGACACCCTTCGCTCCGTTGAACTGGACGTATTGATTGTCCATTTCGCAGATGACGCCGACGACTTTTCCGGAATCATCTTTGGCGAGCTGCTCGGCGCGACAAGAATAGAAAATTTCAAGTCCGTCTTTGCCGTCGAAGTAGTCACACAGATCACGCATGCCGCTGCCGGTGTTGTACGGCTTCGGGCCGTAGTCGAACGCGAAGTACGTGATGGGCTGACCGTCGATCGTCTTGATGGGCGTGGTCCACTTCGCCGTCGTATCCTGAATCTGGCAACCGGCTTCCTCGGACTTATTCCAAAGCCACTTCAGAGCTTCACCCGAATTCTCAGCCCATAGGTTCACCTGATCGCGATGGGAGCGCCACGCGCTTTGCTCGGTAATCCAGGAAACTACGGCTGCACGACCCGCTTCGTCGGTCTGGTCGGCGAGCAGCGAATCGCACGTATTGCCCTGGGAAATGGCCTGACTCTCCTTCTGAACGAGGGCGACTTTGGCACCCTGCTCGGCAGCAGCCAACGCGCACGGCACACCGGCTGCGCCCGCTCCCACGACAACGATGTCGAATTCCTTCGTTTCAGCGATATCGGAAATCACCTCAGGCTGCTGGAAAAAGCTCGGCAGCCCGTTGTCGGCGACGTCCTTAGCGCCCGATTCGGCGCCCTTGCCGCCCTTGGGCGCACATCCCGCAAGCATACCCGCGCCAGCTGCGCCGACAGCGGCAACGCCACCGAACTTGAAAAGATCACGACGCGTCAGTTCCATAATGTCTCCTTTTCTCTTCCCTCCCGTCGACGATCCCGCCGCCATGCGGACCCGCGGCTCGCCGCTCTGTGCCCGAAACGATATGCCGCTTATGGCTGCGTGCCATCGACCAGACGTGAAAACAGAGGCCTATTCGTATAACCCCCCTTGTATAACCCCTTTCATTCATCAGGTATTTCTCAGATATCGAGACTTGCAGGACGAACGTTTACGGGACAAGCGTCGCTTCGGTACAATAATTTCAGCTTTGCAAGAAAAAGTAAATCGCCGCGCACCGCGCAAGGACGCGGCCGACGGAGAACACAGCCGGCCCTCGATAGCACGGAGAACTCATGACCGCAACCCCCCGCAGCGCCGAAGACGACGCACGATCCACTTTGCTTTTTGGATTCCTTCCCGTCGTGCCTTTGGCCTTTCTCGGACTCGGCCTCTATCGCGCATGGATAGAGATAACCTTCGTCGGCTCTTTTGCGGGACTCCCCTTTCAAACAGGCCCCATCGGAAACATGGCATTCGGGGCGCGCGACCTCTTCGACGGATCGATGGCCATCGTCTCCCTTCTTTGCGCACTTGGAGCGCAAAGAATCGGACCGTTCTTCAACAAGAAGCCCGTCTCTGTTGCATGCGGAACCCTGCTCGTCCTCTCGACCGTGCTGGCATTCTGCACCGCTCTGTTTCCTGAATCGACCGCAGCACTCGGAGCACCAGCCGCCATCACGGGAGGCGTCGGTATAGCACTGCTCATCTTGCTTTGGAGCGAACTATACGGATGCCTCAACCCCCTGCGCGTGGCGACCTATTATTCGCTTTCGATCGTGGCGGGCGGCCTGACAATCTACGTCTGGCGCGGCTTCATGTTCCCCTGGCTTTTTGTCATGACGGCCATCCTGCCGCTCGCCTCCCTTTTGTGCGTACACGAAGGATTCAGGAAGATACCCCAAGCAGAACTCCCCCACGCGGCGCCCACCAAGCTGTCCGTTCCCTGGAAGGCCGTCTTTCTCATGGCCACGTATGCTTTCGCCTACGGTCTGCTCGAAAGCGTTTCCTATTCGGGATGGTTCGGCCCGCATTCCGCCCCAGGAGCGATTCTGACAGGAGCCGTCATATTCTTCGCCGCCGCAGCCCAGGGGAAACGGTTCGATTTCGGGGTCATCTATCGCGTGGCGCTACCGCTCACGGTAGCGGCGCTACTGCTCATCCCCGCGCTCAACGTGTTCGGCAGCGGAGTGGGAAGCTTCTGTGTAGCAGCGGGGTATACCGCGCAATCGGTTCTCATTATGGTAATCATCGCGAATCTTTGCTATCGCTACGGGGCATCGGCCATTTGGCTATTCGGAATAGAACGCGGCGTACGACAAATAGCCATGATGGCAGGACGAGGCGTCAGCGATCAAGCCCATCTACTGGGAGACAACGGAGAAATCCTGCTTGCTGCGCTCTGTGTGATAGCCATCGTGGCCGCAACCATGATTTTCATGTCCGAAGGACTTTCCAGCACTTGGGGTGCCGCCATGGAAAAACACGACGCAAACGGCGCGACGACGCCCGCCGAACGCAAAAACGAGCTTTCCAGCCGCGTGGCCGAAATCGCCCGCGCCTGCAAGCTTTCTGCGCGTGAGGAAGAGGTGCTTTTCCTTCTCGCCCAACGCAAGACGGTTGGCATCATAGAACGGGAGCTGTTCATCGCGAACGGAACCGCGAAAGCGCATGTCCGCCACATCTACCAAAAACTCGACATACATACGCGACAAGAGCTTTTCGACATGCTTGGCGTTCCTGAAGAAAAAGACGAATAAAACGGGCGCTGATAATCAGCGCCCCAGGAATCGCTTCGTCTAATTGTCGGCAGAACCCTTCTGGTCCTCGATCGCCAGCTTGAGAGCCTGAGCCAGCTGGTCGGGGCAACTGGTCGCGCGCGGACCGCAAGTGGTTCCTTCGAGCAACTCGGCCACGCGATCGGCAGGCATGCCTTCCACAAGCTTGCCGATGCCCTTGAGGTTGCCGTTGCAGCCCCCTTCGAAACTCACATCGCGCACCGTTCCATCGACGACATCGAACTGAATGGAACGGGAACACGTTCCACGCGTCTTATACGAATACATGGTTCTCCCTTCGCTTCGCCGGCATACCGGCATTTTTCCTTCAAGCATCGACACATCGTGGACGCCGATGACGAAACGTGCCAGGCAGCCTCCTCGACGCGGCAAACAGGCGTCGATGCGGAATTCGCAACACGCCGCAAAAGCACCCGTCGCCGCACCCTACACGCTATACGACCAGTCGGCCCCTTCGGCCCACAGCCCGCGTTCGCTATGGTACGCATCCAGCTGCAGCGCCCTGAAAATGTTGAAATACGCGTCGTCAGGCTTGAATTTATGAGCCATCGCATAGCCGTCGGTCAACATTCGGCCATTGAGCATCTTCGCCTTGATTTCGCTTACGTCGGTGAAGCTGTTCGGCTTCGCGCTCCAAACGAACCTCAGCAGGTTGCCGTCCTTGTCCGCGTTCGACGTGTCTTTCTGCAGATACACCGTATCGCCTACATGCACGATAGCCGCCAGGTGGCTGGCCGCACGTTCGCCTTCCGGCGTGTTCTTCTTCTCGTCGACATTCGACGATTCAGGCGTGTTGACGCCCGTCAGACGCACCGTATGACGGGTGCCGCCCATCTCTACGCAAATAGTATCGCCATCGACGATTTCGACCACCTGCGCTTCCTCGAGCGCGGTTGGAACCGTATGCCGCAAGCCCACCGACGCCACCTGATCGCCCGGCGCAAGCGCGGCGACGGCCTGCCGATTGGCAAGGTGGTTGGCCGAAAGCACCTGGTCGGTCAGAACCTCGGATGGAATGAACGCCTTTCCGCTGGCGAAAGACAGCACGACGCCGACCACCAGCACTACTGCGGCGGCCATGGACTTCTGCTGTGTAGGAGTCAATCGCGACATGCCTGGATTATAATCGGCGAGGCGTGCGCCCGGCCCCAGGCGCCCAAACCGCACGCCAATGCCATATTGCCCAGCACGAACGACAGCGGCGAAAATCGACGACGAAGGAGAAACGCATGGCACGAGCATATCGCGCGGCACTGGCCGTATGCGTCGCGGCATCCCTCCTTACGACGACGCCCGCCGTGGCCGTGGCCGCCGATTCGTCGGGCAGCATGAGCATCGAAGCCGCAGCCGAGGCGCTGCGCAACGAGCTCGAACCCACTATGACGACTTTCGAGAATCTGCAGGAACAGCAGGCTTCGCGCCGAAGCATCGATATCAGCAACGCCCGCGTGCAGGGCCTGCAAGACGTCATGTATGACGGCAATCCCGTGCGCCCCACGATCACGCTCAAGCTGGATAAGAAGACCCTCGTCGAAGGCTCCGATTTCGACGTGGTGTTCAAGGGCGACATCGTCAATCCCGGCAATGTGTCGGTCACCGTGGTAGGCAAAGGGGCCTACATCGGCTCGATCGAAACCGGATTCGCCATCGTGCCGGGCGACCTTGCCTACGCGACCATCGACGTGATTCCCGACCAGGAAGAAACGGGCGAAGAGCTGCAGCCGGCCCCTACCGTCGAAATGGGCGGGAAAACCCTGGTCGAAGGCGTCGACTACACCGTTTCATACGCCGACAACATCGAAAAAGGCACGGCAACCGTGGTCGTCACGGGCATGGGCAACTGCACCGGCGAACAGCATGCCACCTTCGAAGTGCTGGAGGCCCCCGACGAGCCGAAGGGCGGCGCGATCTCTGCGGCGCTTCCTTTCGTAGCGGGCCCCGCCATCGTCGCGGCCATCGCGCTGGGTATCGTCGCCTTCACGCTGGCACGTCGCAAAAACGATCCGCGACGCTAACCGATAACGCACTTACCCCTCAATGAAGAGGGGCGCCGCCCCGCCACGAAGCCGCGCCCCTCGTTTCGTTTCGTTGAGCGCATCACCACAAAGGGTCCCCTTCTTCCTCGTATACG
>USLD01000004.1 GCA_900555495.1 uncultured Slackia sp.
GAGCCGTTATATTTCAAGGGGTTGCGTGGCGCTTTGAAGCCGGAATTCCGCGACCGCATTCATATTGTCGTAAAGGGGACGGGGCTCCATACAACCGATCTGCTCGACTACGCGCTTCGGGAATGCGGGCTGTCAGGTGGGTTCGACCATGTATGGCTCGCTTACGACCGCGACGATTTCGACCCGCAGGACTTCGATTCGGTGGCGGAGGCGTGCAAGCGGTATTCCGACGGGACGACCACTTTCCACCCACTGTGGTCGAATCCGTGCGTCGAGGTTTGGATGCTGCTTCACTTCGGGTATACCACCGCCGAGATGGCATCGCCTGAAGCAATCGCGAAGGTGGACGCGCTTTTCCGAAGGGAACTTTGCCGGCCCTACAAGAAGAATGACGGGGAGGTCTTTGCATGTTTGTCCGATCGGCTCGAAAAAGCGGAACAAGCCGCCGCTCGTCTGCTTGACTGGCATTCAAGCCAAGGAACAGCGCGCCCCTCGCAGATGAATCCGGGAACAAACCTGCACGAGATCACGCGGTCTCTGCGCGATTACATCGAGATCTAGCGCCGGCAAATCGAACGCGGACGCCGGTAACAAGAAGGCTATCAAAAGAGAGGAGGGTACGTATGCCAAGCACACCGCATATGGAAACCTATTTTAAAGACTTCCTAAAGGAGATAAGGCTGGGAGACGAGCAGAAAGACGCGCTCGTGAACGCTCACACCCAATTGAGGGAGAGGCTCGAGGACGATGCCCAGTTAGGGGAAATCCTGGTGTCCACATTCCTCCAAGGAAGCTACAGGCGCTCGACCATCATCAAACCCGCTGCCGGACAAAGCTCAGACGTCGACGTGGTCGTTGTCACCAACATTAGCGAAGAGGAATACTCTCCGGCGGAGGCCCTGGACCTCTTTGAAGACTTTCTCGAGGAGCACTACCCCGAACAGTACAAGAGGCAGGGTAGGTCTTGGGGGATACAGCTCCCGAACGCAGACATAGACCTCGTTCCGACCTCCGCTCCCAGTGAGGCGCTCTCTCAGTCTGAAGCCGCCAGGAACGAGGTGTTCTCATCACTCGATATCGAGTCCATGGCAAACAGAGACTGGCTGTCGAAAAGATACGGATCGATGACCGCATCTGCGGTAGATTCCATAATGGACGACGACAGCTGGAAGCACGAGCCGTTGAGGATTCCCGATCGGGAGGCTGGTGCCTGGGAATCGACCGATCCACTGAGCCAAATCAGCTGGACCGTCGACAAGAATGCAAGGTGCTCGGGACATTACGTGAACGTCATTAAGGCTATCAAATGGTGGTGGAGGACCCAGCATCCGGATAAGAAGTATCCCAAAGGCTACCCTTTGGAGCACCTCATCGGGGACTGCTGCCCCGACGGGATAGCCTCGGTCGCTGAGGGGGTCGTGAGGACCTTCGAATCCATAGTGGAGCTGGGCCCGAACAAGCCATTCCTTTCGGATCGAGGCATCCCTTCGAACAACGTGATGGAACGCGTGTCCCAGGGTGACTACTCAGCCTTCTACGAGTGCGTGGTGGAGGCGGCGGATCTGGCGAGAGCCGCTTTCGACTCCGAAGACGCTTACAGCGCCTCTGAAAAATGGCGTGAGCTCTTCGGAGAAGAATTCCCTCTTGCCGCAAAGCCTGAGAACAAGGCGGCGTTCACGGCGAGGGCTGGCGCAGCGACGACTCTTGCCGAGGCAAACTTCGCATGAGCGCAGACATCGCAGAATCCCTTCTCCGCGCCCGACGAGCCCTCGATGACCTATCTCCCCGCATTTCGACCGAGGATTGGCTATGGGACGATTCGATTGATAGGTGGTGCCTCGCCTTCACCGCGCACCTGGAACGTCCAGTCGAGATTCCCGGAGTCACCAGATGGGTATTCACGGTTTCGCCCGACTACCCGAACTGCAAGGTCGGAATATACCCCGCGGTGATTGGAGGAATAGAAGATACACACCCCCATCAATCCAACAACGGCCTCGAAGGACACGGGAAGTACTGCCGGTCAGGGAACGTATGCCTGTTTACCGAGAGGGCGGAATGGGAAATGCGGGGCGACTCCGATTTCACCCTCCTTTCCCATGCTGAGCGATTCCTCGAATGGCTCGAGGGGGCGAACGAGGAAACGTTGATGAAGTCCGGGGACCGTGTCGAATTCCCTA
This sequence comes from uncultured Slackia sp., assembly GCA_900555495.1. Classification (GTDB taxonomy): domain Bacteria; phylum Actinomycetota; class Coriobacteriia; order Coriobacteriales; family Eggerthellaceae; genus Slackia. Next base: position 2,181 of record USLD01000004.1, read on the forward strand.
TGCAGAGAATCGGCTGCGCAGGGGCCGTCCTCTACCTCGAGGACGATGTGTCGAAGATGATCTGGGACAGCCACCCCGCCTCGCGCGACGGGGTGCTTGAGACGTTCGAGAACCACCTCGGACAGACGTGCCTTTCCTCATTCCGCGGAGCGGATGGCAACCTCGTTTACTCTGCAGGTTGGGGGTCGGCGTTCGGTGACAACGAGATCGTATCGACCGGCCGGGGGATATGGTTCATCGCCCCGTCAATTCCCCATGTCCGCTGCTGGCAATCTCCAAACACGTACGGGGAGCTTCGCGAATGGGCCGGAAAGGAAGGGATTGACCTGGATGGCGTCATCGCCCGGAACGCTTCGGGGTTGAGAGACGGCGCCCGTCACCTTCTCGCAATCGGGGTGCCCTGTCCGGACTCGGTCGGGGAGGACCCCCAGTCGCTATCCTGGTTCGTCGCAAAAATGCCCCGATTGGCGAACGAGAGGGAGTTCAAGGGGGGCGGGGTGCACGACCGGAAGGTTCTGAAGACCATCGACCGGCAAAAATACCTGTCTTCCGGAGTGCGGGTCGACTGGATTGACAGCGTTAACTGCTCCAAAGAGCAGATGCACTCGAGAGGGGGGCTGTGCGACGAGCTTGCCGACTCCCGAATAGCAATCATCGGCGTAGGCTCTCTTGGCAGCCTGGTGGCCGATTGTCTGGTCAGAGGTGGGGCGACCGATTTGTGCGTCTTCGATTCCGACAAGTTCGAAATGGGAAACGTCACAAGGCACCTCCTCGGGTCCGGCGACGTCGGCGCCAGAAAATCCACCGCGGTGGCGACCGCATTGAATGCGACGAGCCCCACGGCGGCAGTGGAAAGCGGAGAAAAGATAGATAAGGACAGCGCAGCCGTACTTAGAAAATTCGACATCATCATCGACTGCAGCTCGTCTCCGAAGGTCCGGTCAATTCTCGATGGGCTTAAAGGGGGACAGAGGCTGTTTGTGTGCTCGTTCGGTTATGCGGCGGAGAGGGTCTACGTCTCCGCATCGCTCCTGGGTTCTTTTTCTTCCGAAGAGTACCAAAAGACATTCGAAGGATTGATGCGCGAAGATGCGGAGAAGATCGAGGAAGAGGGGCTTCCCTGGGAGGGAACGGGATGCTGGTCCCCCGTTTTCCCTGCCAGGCATTCGGACGTCAGCAGGGCGGCATCCCTTGCTGTCGACTGCATCGACCGAATGACGGAACGGAGAAAGGCCAAAGCGAACTATGCGTACGTGATGAAGCGCGACGAGGACGGCTTTCTGCTGGGAGTAGATCGGATGGAACTGTGATCTGGGAGTCGAAGGACGGGATGCGGATAGAGGTGTCCGAAGCCGCCTTAGCTTCCGTGGCGAAACATATTTCCTCGCGTAAGCGAGGAGAGACGGGAGGGATCCTCATCGGCCGCTACTCCGACGACCTTTCGACGGCAAAGGTGATGTTGGCATCCGGCCCTGGGCCTCACGCGACGTTCGGCCCGTCTTCCTTTACGAGGCAAGCCTTCAGCCTGCAAGCGGAGCTCGACAGGGAATTCGAGGCTGGCAGGTATTACCTGGGAGAGTGGCATTGCCACCCGGGGACGAACAGCACGCCAAGCTTCCAGGACATTCGCCAGATGAAAGCGATTTCGAAATCGGCGGACTACAACTGCCCAGAGCCAATCCTCATGGTGTTCGGAAAAAGCGACCCGAGTGCCTTCAGCACTGTGGTCGTTGTCAATAATGACGGGATTATCGAATTTGGAAAGGTTTAGAACTTGGACGCGATGATGCAGGCTAGTTTCACTGTAGGAGATATCTTCGAATGGATTGGCTATGCCATAAAAGTTGGTGTTTTTGCTTCTGGAGTAGTGTTTGTGCTCTTATCGATTCTTGGACTGAGCAAGCCACTTTGGAGGTTTGGAATGGGCATCGCCTGGAGAAAGGTCTTCATCGTTGCCGATGGGGATTCCAGGGATGAGATTAAGAACGATTTAGTTCGCTCAGGGATATTCAAAGAGAAGAACGTCAAGACAAAGACGAAGGGGGAGATTGGCGATCTGAAAGGTGCACGCCTTCTCATCTTGAAATATGAGTATCTTGAGAAAGAGAAGGTGCTGGAGATGGTTTCTCAGAAAGCCCCCGATTGCGGAGTCCTCGTCTATGCGAAGTTCAGGGCTATTCCCGATGACGTGCTGGACGAGCTGAATCTCTTCCAGCACGTCTCCGTCGTTAATTTCAGAGGGAGGCTTGTCAACGAGACGCTCCTCTTGTTGCTTAGCACCTCTTTCACCAGGAAGGATGTGAAAGGGCAGGGCCTGTAGCGAGCGCCTTTCACATCCCAAGCCACGACTTTCACATCGGCGACTACGGTTAGGAAAAGGCAGGTCAAACATCTTTCCAAAAGTTATCCAGGTCAGAAGCACACGACTCCACGACTGCGCGGATGGCGGCAAGTTCTCCGGAAGTCACTCGTTCTCCGTCCGCCTTCTCCTCGAGCATCGCGAGGATCGAGGCCGCGCCTTCGAGCCGCACGATCGAGCGCACGATTGCGTCGACGGATTCTTTGGGTAGGGTGTTCAATGGGGTGCCTTTCATGGGGCGTCCTTTCCTAGGCGCTCGTCACCGAGGGAAGGAGGCCTCAGGGGCATGAAAAGAGAGGCATCCACCTCAGTTGTCACCCTGTTGGGAAATGTACGCCAAATACCCAAAACGGCAGATGCCCCTCTGTCCGGTATTTGGCGTACGAATATTCAATTAGGGTGACCGTCTTATTATAAGCGCAGCCCTCCCGTCCCTACGGAAAATTCGTGAGGCGGATGCTGCCGGGGCTGCAGCCGGCGGGGCTCCTACATGAACCTGAAAACGGCCCTGAAGAGCCATCGGGCGAAGCGCACGATGATTCTCACGACGCAGCCCTCCTTCCCGCGGCTGTGCCGCCCTCCATCGAGTCGCACAGAGCGAGGTAGCGCCCGTAGCGCTCCTCGCATGCCGCCATGCGCCTCGCGAGCGCCTCGTCCGCCTCGCATTCCGCCTCGAACTCCTCCCTCGACGCCCCGGGATTGCGGTCGTAGAGCAGAGACAGGATCACGCTGCGCCGTGCGGCGACCCTGCGCCAGAGCTTCGCGAACCCCGGGTCCGCCTTCGCGAGGCCCTCCATGTCGAGGGGCTCCCCGTCGCATCCCAGGGCGTCGGGGGGTATAGGGTCGTCCGACCACACAGGCATGCCGTCGTCGCCCTCGAGCCACCTCGCCAGGTTCTTCGCCAGCCTGCCGTCGTCGCCGTTGCGGCCGCGATAGCTCTCGGCGTAGGCGGCGTAGGCGTCCGCGATCTGGCCCGGCAGGTAGCCCTCCGCGACCCTTTTCTCCCAAACTGCGAGGCAGGACCTCTTGAACCTGAGGGAGGCGACGGGCTTTATCGACATCGCGCAGAGCCTCTCGAACTCCTCGGGAAACTCGCCTCTCCTGTAGGGCTCGAAGCCGCCGCCTCCCTCATCCCCGGCTTCCCGCGGGGACGAGGATAGGGGCTGTTGATTGGATTCAGGGGTTTTATTCCATGAGTAATAAATAGCGCCGGGTTCTCCAGATCTGGGTTTTCCGGATGTGGCTCTCCCGGATGTGGCCGGACCAGATACGGATTTTCCCATTCTGGGGACAACCTGGGCTTTCTCGGCGCCGCAGCCTTTCTCTACGGAATCGCGCGCCTTCGTGGCGCGGTCCTTGCGGACGAACTCGGAGAGGATCGCGAAACCCTCCGCGCGCAGCTCCTCGGCCACGGCGTCGTGCATCGCGGGGTCGTCGAGCGTGATCCAAGTGGCCTCCTCGGCCTTGAGGAATCTGCCCGCCTCCCCGCGCTTGCGGGCGCGGATGACGTAGCCCGCTGACTCGAGCTCCTTGATGCCGGCGGACACCGAGTCGACGCCGTCCTTCACGAGCGAGGCGAACCCCCGGATGGTGAAGACCCATTCGGGGTTGCCCTCGAGAGAGCGGATCTGGCAGTAGATGCCCTTGGCCTTGAGCGACAGCTCGCGGTCGAAGAACACCGTGTTCTCGACGTGGGTGAAGGAGCCCTTGCCCCTGTGGATCACATTGCCCACGGGTCCCCTCCCTTCCCCCGGGCGGCGCGCTTGCGCTCGGCTTGCTCGAGAAGCTCGAGGGCACGCACGACGCGGGCCTCGACCTCCTCTCGGCTCGCCGACGGCCTGAAGAACCGCGCGATGCTCCTCTTCGGAATCCTGAACGACTCGACCTGGTTCGGCTTCTCCTCCTCCATAATCGAGCGGATGAGGGCCTCGCCGAGCTCGCCCTCCTGCGAAAAGCGCTTCATCTTCAGGGCCTGCGAATGGGACGGGGTGCAGGCGTTCTCCCGCATCGCGTCGAGGAGCGTCTCCTGCTCACGCCGCGAGAGGTAGCTGACCTCGACGGCGGGGAGCATCCGCATGCGCCCCTCGTCCACGAGGTCGAGTATCCCCGGGACGAGGTGGGTGAGCCTGATGTAGCGCCTCACCTTGTCCTTGCTCACGCCGAGCTCCTCGGCGAGCACGTCCCTGGACTTTCTGCCCTTCAACTTGTGCGCATTTTGCGCACAAGTCAGGTCGGTGCGCTCTCCCTGGCGCCGCATCGCCTCGAGCCTCATGGAGTACGCGAAGGCGCGCTCGCTCGGAAGGATGCTCTCGCGCTGCAGGTTCGAGTCGACCATGGCGATGACGGCCTCGTCCTCCGCCATCTCCCTCACGATGCACGGAACCTCCGCGAGGCCGGCGAGCTCGGCGGCGCGCTTGCGGCGGTGCCCGCTCACGAGCGTGTACCTGCCGCCGTCCCCGGGGACGGCGGCCAGGGGGACGAGCGCGCCGTTCTCCGCGACGCTCTCGGCGAGCGCCTCCATCTCATCGTCGTCGGCGACTCGGAACGGATGGTTCGGGAACGGGTCGATGAGGCCGAGGGGGATTGGCTCCACGGACCCGGCCGCCGCGGAGTCGCGCTCCTCCTGGGACGTGAACAGGTCGTCGATGCTCGGTAGCGGCACCGCCGCCCTCCTCCTAGCCACGGCGCACCTCCTCCGCGAGGCGGGAAAACGACGCGGCAACCTTGCCTTCGGGGTCGTATGCGAATACGCTTTCACCCGCAGCGGCCGCCTCCGCGGCGGAAACGGCGCGGGGCACCACGGTCTCGAAGACGCGGTACGCCTTCCCGTACTGGCCTCTGACGGTGCGTTCCACGTCCCTGGCGAGGTTGTTGCGGGAGTCGTAGAGCGTGACGAGGATGCCCTCCACGGAGAGACCGGGGTTTATCTGCCTCCTGACCCGCGCCACGGTCTTCAGGAGGCCGGTCATGCCGGATGCCGGGAGGTATTCGGCGGAAACCGGGATGAGGACGCTGTCCGCGGCGGCCAGTGCATTGATGGGGATTATTCCCAGGGTGGGCGCGCAGTCGACGATGACGTAGTCGTAGTCCGCCTTGATGGGCGAGAGCCAGGCGCCCATCATCCGCTCGCGGGACATCGCCATGAACACCGCCATCTCCATGGCGGCGAGCTCGATGTTGGAGGGCATGAGGTCGACGCCCTCGCGGTGGCGGAGCGTCCCCGCCGCGGGGTCGTCGTCCGAGCCCTCTATCGCGGCGGAAAGGTGGGTGGCGAGGGTCGTCTCAAGCGAGTCCGGGTCCCTCCATCCGAGGGACTTCGTCAGGTCTCCCTGGGGATCGGCGTCGACGAGAAGCACCCGGCCCCCCGTCCTGGCGAGCGCGACCCCCAGGCTCAGCGCCGTGGCGGTCTTGGCCGTCCCTCCCTTCTGGTTGGCGACGACTATCGTCCTGCATGTCATCTTTCTTCCTCCCATCTGCGGCGCTGCCGCATCTCGGGAGGTCAGGAGGTTTCGGAATCGCAGTCGGGAGCGGGGCCTTGTCGCCCTGCGGCCTTCAGCCGACCGCCCGCACGTTCGCGTATCTCCTTCGGGAACAATCGTCCCCATGCGGAATACGCGGTTGGAAAACGCGGGAACTGGACTGGAATTTCCAGTGTTTCTCCCGTTTCGCAAACCCATCCCACCGAAGGTGCATGAATAGAGAAAAGCCCTCTGACGTGGGATTATTTAGAAAATGAGTTTGCAAGGGAAGTTAGCGGAACGTGCCAGCCAAAACATTGGGAAGCTTTTGCCTTACCACTTGGCCACACCCGCATATAAGCATCGAACAGTATAGCGCATACGGACGAAGCATCGTCGACAATCACCATATTCGCCAAAGGCATCGACTCCGCACGGAGCCGCACCTGATCGACAGCCGACCGAAAATATACCGAAAACCCCTGTTCAAGCACCGTAAAAAACAATCCTGTACGGTTTTCCCGCCAGCAGCCAGGTACAATGAATACACGATAGAGAAAGGCGGTCCGCAAAACATTTCATTCCACAGCACCAAGACCCGAGAAGAACGGCAACGCAAGCATGAATGTCCTTTACGTACGGTCGTTCTCTTCGAATTATCGCGTTTCGTTTCCAACTGTCCTCATGAATGCAATCGAAAAAACGCCGCCCGCGGCGTCGATGCTCGCAAAGGAGGTGGTTACAAGAGACCAAGACAACAAAGGGCGACACACGAAGCCCCGCCGTTCTGCGCGACCATTCCTCGGAACCCTGCTGAACGATAAGGGGCATCCCTCGTATCGGAACAATGCAAGCAAGGAGGTAGTGCGAATGAAAACCACGAGAACGCGGATATGCGCGGCGCTATGCGCGGCAGCGACATTTCTTCTCCTGATGCCTGCCACGGCATTCGCGGCGACGACCATGACAGGGCAGGAATTCGTGAATTCAGCCAAAGACGGCGCCATCACGCTGGAAGACGACGTGATCCTGACCTCGACCGCCTCAATCAAACAAGACGTGACTATCAACCTCAACGGGCATACGCTAACAAACGGAACCACCCAAACCCTAATCGAAATCAACAGCGGATCAGAGACGCTGATTGTTGGACCAGGAACCGTAACGGGAGGTGAGCAGAAGTCAACGAGCAATCTGATAACTGTAACGGGAAACTCGACCCTAACGGCCCGAGGAACCGAAAAAGCCAGGAACCTCACCATCGAAGGGTTTTTCTCAATCGATGGTGGAGGAGATATCGGAAGCACCATCGTAGCGGGGCAATTCAATGGAAAAGATGAGAGCTTTGTCACCATTGAAAATGCGATCATTGCTGGCGGAGAGTTCCATAAAGCCACCGCAAACGGCTACAACCGAACGGCTGGTGACGCAATCCGATTCTACAGCAGCGGCATGCTGAAGGTGGACAATTCTGTAATAAGCGGAGGAAACGGCACTGCTGCAAAAAATTTGACTGGAGAATACGTCGACGGAGGTCAGACTTTCGCATCGGGCGGCATTGCCCTCAATTTGTATCGAGGAACCGTAGATGTAATCGACTCCGTAATCCAGGGAGGAAATAGCGACCTCTACAATGCTGGAGACGCTATTAATTTCGGCAATGGCACAGGCGTTGACCTCTCTATCCAGAACAGCACGATTCTCGGAGGCAACTGCATCCGTCCGAAAGGGTCGTACGGCATCGGCGGAGACGCCATAGAAATAACCCAGAATATGAGCGCCTCTAAAATCAACATCGCCTCATCCGAGGTCAAAGGCGGCGAAGGAGGGAATAGCTGGATCGGATCAGGAGTCAGCATTAATCGAAACGATAGCGAGCCTATCGAGCTGACGGTATCGAACAGCAGTATTTCAGGAGGAGATAAAGGCAGCGGCTACGGCAACGCCATCTATGCCAAAGCATCAGACCCGCAAGCGATTCAAGTCGATATAACCGACACGAAGCTAAGCGCAAGCGATGGAGCTTACGAGGGTTCCGTAATCTATAACTATGGCAATAACGTCCCAGTCGCCGCCTCTGGATTAATCGACGTGACTAACGGAATCTTGAAAAATACCCTCATCACCCCAGGTTCCAAGGGCGTAAAAATTATCGGGACCGAGCCAGGGGTCGCAATCGTCGGTAAAAACGATTTGACCGTCCTAAGCAACGCAGCCGTCACGCACGACGAAACGACTACCTACTTCCCCACCGCCACCGACGCCATACAAAATGCCAAGCCTGGCAGCACGGTAACCATCACGAACGTCGATGAAAATGAGGATCTCCCTGCCCCTCCCGCAGGCGTCGAACTTGAAAACGGCACCGACAGCCCGATCCTCGTCGGAGGACAAGCCGTCGCGCCTGGGGAATCCGTCGCGAGCCATGTCGCTAAAATCGGCGACAAGGGCTACCTGTCGTTCGAAGCCGCCCTCGCCGATGCAAAGGCGAAAGACACCATCGAACTGCTCGACGGCGTCGAATCCTCCGAAGCCGTCACGGTGCCTGCCGGCGTAACGATCGACGGCAACGGACATGCCATCAGCTGCACATCCGTAATCGCTAACGGTGCATTCGTCACAGCTGGAGGCGACGGCGTCACGCTGAAAGACCTCGTTGTCAACACCAATGGCAATGCCAAACACGGCGTGCAGTTCTACTGCGTCGACGGCGGAACCCTAGACGGAGTGAGCATCAATGGCGGCAGTTACACGTCCGTCATCATCAATGGCGCGACGAATATCGATATAAGGAATTGCACGCTCACTCCCGATGCCGGCGCATACGCCCATATTGAATTCGCAATGGGCAAAAACGTGAACACCATTCCGTCCATGACGCTCCAGGGGGCCCTGTTCAAGGGGCCTGAAACGGCAGCGAAAGTCTGGATCGACAACAGCACGGTGGAAAGCATCAAGGCGGCACTTGGAAATGACACCACGATCGAGCAAGTCGTCGCCCATATAAAGGAGCGGATCGACAACAACGACGCGGCCGGTCTCGATATCGCGATTCAGACCAAACCCGACTCCATTGAGAGCATCGTCGTGGGAGGATACGTCCCGCCCGCACCCGAGCATAAATACGCCGTCACCATCGCCCCTGTCGAAAACGGCACTGTCGCGGCCGATCCCGAAAATGCCGCCGCCGGTGAAACCGTCGTGATCGTCGCGGCGCCCGCAGAGGGATTTTTGTTCGAATCCATAGCGGTCAAGGACGCCAAGGGCGCACTCGTCGAAACCATCGCAAAAGACAAGAATTCCTTCACCTTCGAGATGCCCGCTTCCGATGTGACGGTGACCGTTACGTTCGCCTGCGACGGCGGAACATCGTGCCCGAGCCACATCTTCCCTGACGTCGACCGCGCCAAGTGGTATCACGTCGCAATAGACTGGGCAGTATCCAATAAGGTTATGAACGGCTTCGAATCCGGCGACCTTGCCGGGCTGTTCGGACCCGAAATGAATCTCACGCGCGCCCAGATGGTTCAGATTCTGTGGAACCTCGAAGGCAAGCCCGCAGCAACGCTCGCTTCCTCCTTCTCCGACGTCTCGCAGGATGATTGGTTCTACGGCGCGATTGCATGGGCCGTCTCCGAAGGCATCTACGAAGGCTACGAAGGCTCCGACCTCTTCGGACCGAACGACTCCCTGACGCGCGAACAAGCTGCAGCCGTGCTCATGCGCTGGTCCGAGATGCAAGGCGAAGATGTGTCCGCTCGTGCGGACCTTTCCGCCTACCCCGATGCCGATGAGGTATCCGGCTGGGCCGTCGAATACCTGTCGTGGGCCGTCGGCGCCGATATTCTGCACGGCGTCGAAGCATCCGACGGCACGCTTCTGCTGGCCTCGCAATCTTCCGCTACGCGCGCCGAAGCTGCGATGCTCATGATGCGTCTCGCAGCCTAACAGCATTGGACGAACTCGTTCCGGCCTGTTAGAACTCATGAAAAAGCTCTGCTTCGGCGGAGCTTTTTCATTCGGTGCCGATTTCGCCGGTTGCCCATAAAAAACGGGCATCGACTCGCGTCAACGCCCGAAATCGAACGAACCCTCAACCCTATAGGGCAGAAACGCAACGCGGCCCCCCTCTTTTGGGGAGCCGCGCCGATAGAAGCTATTTTGCAGCTCCGATACGGCAAATCGTAGTGCCGCAATCGGGACATTTGCCTTTGGTGATCGGCTTGCCGTTCTTGGTCGTGCCCTCGACGGGATCCTGCATGACCTTCTTAGCCTTGCATTTCACGCAGTATGCCTCGATCGCCATTGTTACCTCCAAACTTCAGATGGGAGAACTCCCAGATAAACGGGCCGTTATGCGGCCCTCGCATTCTCAATGATAGCGTACTTGCCGGCTCGGGGCGGCGATTCTCCCCGTTGTTCTTCCGATGTTCACGCAAAGGGCCGCGCTACAATGCGCGGCCCTTTGCGTCGTTAGATGTTCTTCAGCAGCTCGATAACCATGTCGGCGCTGCGATCGAGAGCGTCGGGGTCGATGTTCTCGATGATGTCGTCGGCCTCTCCGTAACGGGCCGGCTTGTTGCCGTCCATGCCGACGAGCGTCATCGCCTGCATGCGATGCTTCTGAGCGTAGCTCGCGGCGCTCTCGCGCCAGTCGATCCTGCTCGCCAAGATGCTGACGCCCGATGCCTGAGACGCCTTGCGCACGAAACGCTTCATGCGCGGAGAGCACGAAGCCTGCCTCAGCTCGCCTTCTTTCTCCAAGTACGAGAGCGTGCCCGCACCGAGCGATTCGAGGTTCACGATCACCGCGCCGCGCATGTCGGAAGCATGCTCCGCCAGGAACGCCTTTATGCCGCCGTTGCCGGCAAGTTCCGATCCGAGCGCGACGAACCATACCTCGGTATTGATGTCGCCCGCCGCGAAGGAATAGATCTGCTGCATATCCTCCTCGTACGGGTCGTCTTCGGCGACGGGCTTTTCGCCCTTCGCCTCGGCGGCGGCATTGGCTGCAGCAAGCGCCGCGGCGAAGGCGTCATGAGACACCGCAGGAGCGCTCAAGCGAGCTCGACCTTCGTGGGATCCGCCCTCGCCCTCTTCGTCCTCGTTGCGCGGCAAACGCGCCTTGATGCCGTCGAACGCGCCGCCCTGCCAATCGTCATCCTCGTTGCGGAAGCTCTCCCAGCTACCGCGAGCCTTGCCGGCAGAACGGGCGTCGAAGTTCTCATCGACATCGAGCCACTCGTGAGCGCTCTGCTCCTCGTCTTTCTTCTTGCGGCGGAACTTGCCGAAGAAACGACCGACACGGGACTGCGGCATCTCCACATAACCGGGACCCGCGAAAGCTCCCGTTTCCGTGAACTCTTCCTCGAACACCGAGTCGTCGGCATCGTCCACGTAGACATCCTCGGGATCCACGTTCTCGATCAGCTCGTCTCCCACGGGTTCGGCGCCGATAGCGCCGACGGGAGCGAACGAACCTGTCAGGCTGACGCTCGTATTCTGAGTCTGGGGCGCGTCGATGCGTGCGAAAGACCCCGTGGCGCCGGACGGACCGTCGATGGAAGGCAGGCTGATGGACAGAAGGTCCTTGGCCGCCTCTTCGCCCTTCGATTCAGCGGCGCTCGCCAAAGGAGCGCGCTGACGAAGCTCTTCGAACGAAACAGGCCTCGGATCGGGAGTCTGCATAGCGGGCAGCGTGATGTTGGGAAGATCGACGACGGGGACGCGCGCCTCGATGATGCGGTCGGCCTGCTTCTGCGCAGGAGCGACGGGAGCGGGCTGAGGCGCTGCGGCGGGCTGGACCGGCATGACCGCCGTCGATGCCGCGGCCACAGGCGTTACGGACGCGGTCTCCGCGACCTCCCTAACGGCGCCCTCGACAGGAATCGACGTCACCTCGGCAGACGACGCCACCGGAACGGCCTCCTCGATGGAAACCTCCATGTCCTTGACCTCGTCGGCCGTCAACGTCACCACGGAACGCTCCTTGCGGGCGCGGTCCATCATCTCCTGAGAGCGGTCTTCGGGCTCTTTGTAATACATCATCTGAGGCGAAACGGGCACGGCGGCATCGACGGGAGCCGCATCGGCCTCGACAGGCTGCGCCTGCTCGGCAATGATGACAGGAACGGCGGCGGTCGCTTCGGAGGCGGCAGCTTCCTCGACAGGAGCCTCGACGGAAGCAGGAGCATCGGAGGCCGAAACGGCCTCTACAGGCTCGGATGCCACCTCGGAGGCAGCGGCACGCAACGCCTCGAGGTCGAGCGCGCCGGCATCGGACACCGCAGGCATGGCGGTGGTGGCTCCTGCCTCAGAATCTTCCGCAGACTGAACCGCCTCGGAAGCGGCGGGCGCAGAATCGCCCTGCTGACCGACCGAAAGACCCTGCACCGAAGCATCGGGGGCCTTTTGCTCGGAAACGTGCTGCTCGGATTCAGCCTCCTCGACCGCAGCCAGAACCTCTCCTTGAGCATCCTGCTCGACAGGCTCGACGGCGGTAGAATCATCCTCGACGGCGGCCCGCTGCTCGGATCCGGACTCGACGGCGAAATCGTCTTCGTACGGAACCTGTTCGACGGAACCGGGAATCTCCTGAATCTCGATAGGCTCGTCTTCGGGCATGACCTCTTCTTCGACGACGCGGCGCTCATCGGGGAAATCGGCATAACGGGAACGATAGGAAGACTCGCTCTTGCCCAGTAGCGGCTCGCTCTTGCGGGCCTTCTCGGTAGCTTTGAGGTACCGCTCGGGAACGGTGGGCGTCGGCTTCGCCTTCGCGGCCTCGGCGGCCAGGCGCATCTCTTCCTCGAGACGGGCGCGTTCTTCGGCTTCCGCTTCGGCGGCCAGGCGGTCGGCCTCTTCCTGCTCGCGGCGCGCAGCTTCGGCGGCTTCGGCAGCTTCATGCAGCTCGGCGGCCTTCGCAGCGGCGGCGGCGAGCGTTTCGATCGGAGCGCTCGTCAAGGCGCTGCGCGTTTCCTTACGCATGCGGCTAAGCTCCTCGGCAGAGGGACCCTCGGAAAGAAGCTCGTCGTTCATGTAAGCCTGATCGCCGGCATCGCCCGCGCCGTGCTCGTACGAAAGAGTTGCTCCATCAGGCACGACGCCGGCAGCGCGAGCCGTCTCCTCGTCATGCATGACGCCTTCGGGGAACGGCTCGCCCGAAGCCTCGCCGCTTCCGATGCGGCGCGCAACCTCGAGCATAACGGCGATGCCCGACGCATTGGAGTTGGCTCCCTCGTTGTATGCCGACGCTTTCTCGAGAGCGATAAACGCCGCGGGGACGACCACGGCAACAAGAAGAATCACGGCGATGACCAGGCATGCAGTCGCACCGACGCCTTCGCCGGCGAAGGCGAACTGGCGGATAAGCAGCACGACAGGCAGCAAGCACATGGAAACGATCGCCGCGTACTGCATCGGGCGTTTAATGGAAGGAAGGAATCCCGCCAGGTCGTGGCGTACCTTTCCGCTGTCGTAATTCGCCACCAGGATGACCTTGCGTCGACGCGCCCCCGCGCCATCGGGATCGTGCGAAGGCTCGTACTTCGCGACGACGTTCTGGCTCACGCCCTTCATGAAAAGCTGAGACAGAATGGGCTTGTCGAAGCTTTCGGCCACGAACACGGCCGCCGAAAGCACCGACGCAACGACGGCCGGAATGACGGCTATGGGAAGGAACAGGCCCAGCAAAACCGCGACGATCGTCACGATGTAGCAAATAAGCTTGGGCATGTCCGCATTCGAACTGCACGTGAAGTCTTCGATGTTCACCGGAAGATGCGTTTCCTTTTGGAAACGCTCGGTTATATAAAGAGCCGCCTGCTGCTCCTCTTCGGTACCCGCGGGGCGCGGACCGATCTCTTGGGAGAGATAGGCGATATGGTCGATAGGTTTGCTCATACGGGCCTTCTTAATCTTCCTAGCCACATGGATAAGGGCATATTCGTCTGAAGTATATCCTATTCGCCCGGCCGTCCTAGGTAATCCCTAATAAACGCATCCGATTCCGCAGCCCGTTTTCTAGCGTCGAGATAGCGAGAACGCGTTTCCGACGTCTGAGCATCGAGCCTATCCAAAATAGGTTGAGCAGGGCGCTCGGGAAGGGCGGCGGCGAGCTCCACGGCCTCGGCATCGGCCCGGTTGTACGACTCGTTGAACGATTCCGCCGTGGCCTTGTCCTGAATATAGATGGCCTTATCGCTTTCTACCGCATATACGTTCTGCTCCCTCTTCTTCTCGATCAGCGCCGCAAGCGCCGAAAAGTCGGCGGAAGGACACTCCGCCTGCGCGGATGCCAAGCTTGCCGCGGCCTCGTCGAGCAATGCGATGGCCTGCTCCGATTTGCCCTGGGACGCGGTCACGTTTTCCACGGTCGTGTCGGCCACCAGGTCGGCGGCCTCCTTCATCAATCCGTCGGCCTCGAGTATCTGGTCCCAACACCTCTCCGCCGATTCGACGGCGGAACGCGCATCGGCATCGGCATGCAGCAGCGCCTCGGCGTACTTCATCATGTCGCGCCTGGCGTCGGCCGATTCCGACACCTGGCGCGCGGCGTCTTTGCCGGGCGACTCCCCCATCGCCTGAAACGCTTCGTCGGAGAATGCGCAAGCGGCATTAAGGTGCACGCCCGCATCGCTCATGCCCTGCTCGAGTTCGGCGAGCTCCTCGACGGTCACGATCGATTCGTCCTTCATCACCAGGTCATCCATGCTCAACACAAGAGAGTCGGCCTTCTCTATTTCGTCGAAGGCCTGGGAGAGCAAAGCGAGGTTCGATTTGCTCTGTTCGTAGGCGTTCGCGGCGAAAAGCGCCGCGGCGCCGATGCATACGCAGCAGCAAAGCGACGCCACGGCGATCGCGGCGAAACGACGGACGCGGCGGTTTTTCTTCCTACGCTTGATCTCCTTTTCGGGATCGCGCAGCGCCCTTTCGCGATTGCGCTGCGCGCGGGAAGGCTTCCTCTCGCGCGCAGGGCGCGACGACGCAGGACGCTCGGACGGACGCGCCTTCTTCTTCGCGGGAGGCTTCTTTTCCGAAGAAGCGGACGACGCCGCAGGCGCAGGAAGCGCCGGCAGCTTCTCGTCTTTCGCAGGCAGGCGACGATCTTTTTTCGAAGAAACCGTGAACAACGACAAATCGCCCAGCTTGACCTTGGGATCGGCCTCGCCCAGTTCGCTGTCGGCCTGGCTTTTCAGACCGTCGAGCACCGAGAGCGATATCTCGTTCGATGTGCCCGCCGTATTCTTTTTAATATGCACGCTCGCGCCGATGCCCCAGAAAGAACGGCCGCCTTTCTTGCCCGCCATGCGCTACGAATCCTGCCTCTCCGACGCGCGGCGCACGATTTCGACGGCCTCGGCGGTCGAGCACGGCTTCACGTTCTTCGACGGAAGAGAACGCAGGAAGGTTTTGCCGTAGCCCTTGGTCAGCAAGCGCCTGTCGGCCATCACCAGCACGCCCGTATCGGTGGACGTGCGAATCAGCCGGCCCGCAGCCTGCTTGATTTCGATAACCGCCTGCGGCAGGGTGTAGTGCGACCACGCCGCGGAATCGCGCAGCGCGCGTTCGCACGAAAGCGGGTCGGACGGCTTGGCGAACGGCAGCTTGGGAATGACGACGCCTTTGAGCGTGGCGCCCGGCGCGTCGAAGCCTTCCCAGAAGCTCTTCAGGGCGAAAAGCGACAGGTGCTCGTCTTTCAAGAAATCGTCGCGCAGACCCTTCGTCGAAACGCCCCACTTCTGGCAGACCAGACGCAGTCCCTCTTCTTTCATGCGCGGGTCGACGGCGTCGAAGCACGCCTCCATCTCGCGGCGATTCGTGAAAAGCGTGAGCATGCTGCCCTGCTGGGCGACATGCAGCTCGGTCAGCAGATGCTGGAGCGCCTCGAGGTATCCCGGCTGGTTGGGCTCGGGGATATCGTTGATCACCAGGACCTGCATGTTCTTATCGAAATCATAGCTCGAGCCCAAAAGGCACGTCTCCGCATGCGACGACTCGCCCTCGTTGAGGCCCATGGCCGTCATGAAGCTCTTGAAATCGTCGCCGATGGTCACGGTAGCGCTGGCGTACACGACGCTTCGCGTCTTCTCGTACAGCGTCTCGTCGAGCATCTGCCCCACATCGACCACCTGGGCCTGCAGCTCTTCGGCCACGCGCTCGGGCTTGCGCGAAAGTTTCGCAGAATAGACGAAGCGCGGATCGGCCTTTTCCATGATCAGCTCGCACGACTGCAGCATTTCCTTAGCGTCGATGACCACCGTGGCTATGTCGCGCTGGCAATCGGCCACGCCGTCGACGCCGTCGAGGAACGCAATGAGCTCGTTGCCCGCCGTAATGAGACGTTCTGACTGGTCGCGGAAGGTTTTCGCGAAACCGCGCAGCGCGGCGAACCGCTCATCGGAACGCACGGCGTCGTTGATCCATAGATCGATGGTCTCGTAGCTCTTATTTCCTTTACCGGTGTCGCACGCCACCAAGTCCTTCATGCGGCGGGCGAATTCGAGCGATGCCTCCGCGAACTCCTTGCCGCGCGCACGCGCCTTCTCGGTGAGACCGAAGAACAACGTGCTCGCCTCGGGCTGCTTGCCCGAGGCGAGCGGTGCGCGGCGCTCCAGTCGCACGAACGGGTTCCTTTTGGCGTCCTCAGAGGCAAGCCTGTTGGCAAGGCGCACCATCTCGGCGGCATCGAGTTTGATCGCCAGCGCACGACGAGCCTCGGCCTCGGCTCCGTGGGCCTCGTCGACTACCCAGAAACGGATTTCCGGCAGCAAACCCCCGTCAGCAGCCAAGTCGCAGAAAAACAGCGAGTGGTTCGTCACCACGACATGGGCGTGCTCGGCCTTCTTGCGCACGCCGTGCACGAAGCACTGCGTGCCATAGTACGGGCACTTGCGGCGCAGGCAATCGCGCGAAGACGTCGTGAACGCATAGCGCGGCAGGGCCTTGAAATCGAGCTTCAGGGCATCCATGTCGTCGTATTCGGTTTGCTCGATAAACGAAAGCAGCGCGGCGATCGAAGGAGCCTGGCTCACCTGCTTGCCCATAACGGTCACGCTACGCGCGCCGTCATGCACCAGGCGGTCGACCAGGCGCAGGCACGGATAGTGCGAGAATCCTTTGAGGGCCACGTATTCAAGACTGCCCATGCCGCGCTCCTCGAGGGCGCGGCGCAGCAGCGGAAGCTCTTTGTAGACGATCTGGTCGAGCAACGCGTTGGTCTTCGTGGCCACGCCCACCGCCGCATGGCTGCGCAGAGCCGCCAATGCGCTCGGCAGCAAATAGGCCATCGACTTGCCGACGCCCGTGCCAGCCTCGACCACGAGATTCGTGCCCGTGGAAAACGCCTTCAGCACGCTGTCGGCCATAATGGACTGTTCGACGCGGGGTTCGAATTCCTCGTACAGGCCGCCGACCACGCCATCCTTCGAAAACGCCTCGGCCACCTCGTGCGCATCGGGGAATTCGATCGGACCCGTATAGCGCTCGGCAGCGGCAGACGTCTCGTCGTCGTTCGTCGTGCGCGAAAGGCGCGCGTGTCGAAGCCCCCTGACGGTCATCGGGTAGCGCTTCGCGCGGATGTCGGTTCCATGTTCGACCTCTTCGAGCGCAGCCATGCTCGACGCCATGCAGGAAAACACCGCGCCCGTAGGCCATTCTTCGACAGGTGCCAAATCGGCAATGTATTCGACCAGGTCAATCGGCATTTCTGCAATAGCGGCCAGCAAAATGCGATATACGGCGCACAGCGCCTCCACATCGGCATCTGCGCGATGGGTGGAAAGCGGCGCGTCGAAGGCCTTCACCAAATCGATGAGCCTATGCGAACTCAAGCGCGGAAGCGCGATGCGGGCCAGATCGAGCGAATCAACCCAGAGGTTTTCCAGCAAGGGATAACCCGCCGGACTCTTCGTCGTGAATCCCTTGTCGAATGCGGCATTATGCGCGACCACCGTGGCGTCGCCGACGAATTCCACAAGACGGGCACGGGCCTCTTCGGGCGAAGGGGCATCGGCTACGTCTTCGTCGTGGATATCGGTCAGGCGAGCGACGTCGTCGGGAATGGGCTTGCCGGGATTGACGAACGTGACGAACCATTCGGTGATTTCGCCGCGCTCGAGACGCGCGGCGGCGATTTGCGTCAATTCGTCGTGATTCTGGGAAAAACCCGTGGTTTCAGTATCGAGCACCACGACATTGCGATCGAGCTCGCCGAAATCGGAACGCTCGGCAACCTCCTTCAGACGTGCGTAACGCTGCACGACATCCTCCGGAGTGCCTTGGGAAACGAAGTCGTATACACTCATATTCTGCATAATGAAATCTTTCATTTCGGTCATATTTCGCTAGCCTATCACGAAAGGAACCACATGCCTACAAACGCATCCGATGTCTATTTCGGCTCTTATATCCGTTTCCAAACCCCCGATAAGCAGACGGGTGCGATCATCGCGGGATCGGATTACGCAGTCGGCGATTGCGGCGAAGTGGTCTGGCAGCTCGATGAGAAAAAACACCAGCAAGCATGGCTGAAAAACCCCTACGGACAGACCTTCGCATACCTGAGCCCTTCGGATTCGTACAAGCTGGCCATCTACCACGCCAAAGGTTGGACCATACGATACGTGCTCAGCTTCACCGCCTACAGCGAAGAACCCGACCCCGGCGTCTACTGGGGCCAGGCGGCGATCTTCGCCTACTCTCCCCGCCACGCCGACCGGTTCGACCGTTTCGTTAAGGTCTTCGCACAGGCGGCCTCCGACGGCTCGCGCCCCGACCCGGCCCTGAACCCGGCAAGCGTCGCCAAGGTCATCGCCGACCCCGAATCATGGACCCCGTCCAACAAAGTGAAGATCCCCAAGGGAAGCGGTCAGACCGTCATTCTCAAAGACCATCGCAGCATCCACGACAAAATGCTCGACAAAGGCCGCAGCGGCAACGTGGGATGCTACATCGTCAGCTGGGCATTCATCTTCGCCGTCATCGCACTGGTCGTCTGGGTCGTTCACTCCATGGGAATCATCTAAGAAAGCCATCGCTTCGAAAGAGAGGGCCGCCCCGATCGAGGGCGGCCCTGCTCGTTTCTCTAGGCGCAAAACGCGTGCGGCGCAGAAACGCTTCGCTACTCAAGCGCCATTTCGATCAGCTTCTCGCACACGTCGCCGAAGCTCATTCCTACAGCGCGCGCGGCATCGGGGATCAGGGACGTATCGGTCATGCCGGGGAGCGTATTGGTCTCCAAAACCCAGCAGCGACCCTCTTTGTCGAGCATGATATCGGTGCGCGAGATGCCCTTGCATCCCAAGACGGCATGGGCCGCGACGGCCATGCCCTGAGCCTGCTCGGTAGCCTCCTCCGAAATAGGAGCAGGGCAGATATGAGTGCTTCCGCCGGCGGCGTATTTCGCATGATAGTTATAGAATTCGTCATCGTTCGACAAAATCTGAATCACCGGGAAAGCGGTCGGGTCGTCGGAACCCATAACGCCCACCGTAAGCTCGATACCGTCGATGAACTGCTCGACCATGGCCTCATCGTCGACCGCGAGCGCCGTGTCGAGCGCC
Organism: uncultured Slackia sp.; assembly: GCA_900555495.1. Taxonomy (GTDB): domain Bacteria; phylum Actinomycetota; class Coriobacteriia; order Coriobacteriales; family Eggerthellaceae; genus Slackia. Next base: position 21,560 of record USLD01000004.1, read on the forward strand.
GCCTGCAGGTCGCCAGCATCGCGCACGATAGTCATGCCGAGCGAGCTGCCTTCGGTCGAGGGTTTCACGACGCAAGGAATGCCGCACGTATCGACGATTTCCTGCCTATCGGCATCGTCAAGCACGTCGTTGCGACCGACGAGCACGGAAGCGGCGACGCGCAGGCCGGCGCTTTCATAAAGCTCTTTGGACTTTCCCTTATTGATCGCGATTGCATTAGCAAGAATGCCCGAACCGGTATAGGGAATGCCAAGAGTCTCGAGGAATCCCTGCAGGGTTCCGTCTTCTCCGCCCTTGCCGTGCAGCGCGAGAAACGCCACATCGAAGGTTTCGTCGATCAGCCTTTTCAGGTCGTCGCGCGAAGCGGGATCGAGCAACGTGACCGAAAAGCCCTTTTCCTCGAGGGCGCGGCCGCAGCATTTCCCCGAATTCAGCGACACTTCCCGTTCGCCGCTCGTGCCGCCGTATAGAACCGCGACAGCGTAGTCTTTCGGGTTTCCTGAGTAAGCCATTGTCCGTCCTTACCGTCTACGATGTTCTTGCGCCGCGCGGCGCAAGAGGACTCTCCTTTGCCGCATCAATATATCCCAACGGATATATGTTATGAAGTTCCTTCGCGGGAACACACCGAAGCATTATCATTGATTCGCCGATAAATATTTCGGTTTCTCGTAAGAAAAGGGGTACCACCATGAAAATCTATCGTTGCAAGGTCTGCGGTTATCTGCACGTCGGCTCCGCTCCCGAAGAATGCCCCATGTGCCACGCCGGCCAGGCCGCATTCGTCGAGTATCAGCCCGCTGACGTGACCGGCACCAAGACCGCCGAGAACCTCGCTGCGGCATTCGCCGGCGAGTCCCAGGCCAACCGCAAGTACACCCTGTGGAAGCACATCGCAGAAGAGGCAGGCGAAGATGCGGCCGCCGCTGCATTCGACCGCCCCATGGCCGAAGAGACCGCCCACGCACTCGCCGAGGCAGTGTACCTGGGCATGTTCGGCGGCGTGAAGGAAAACCTCGAAAGCGCAGCTGCCGGCGAGCAGTATGAGGAAGAAAGCATGTACCCCGAGTTCGCCAAGATCGCACGCGAAGAGGGCTTCGAAGACATCGCCCACTTCTTCGAGATGACCGCGAAATTCGAAGGCGCCCATAAGGCCGGCTACAAGAAGGCCGCCGAGGCTCTGTAACGAATCTTTCGTTCAGCCCGCAAAAAAGCCACCCGATCGGGTGGCTTTTTTCTTGCTCTCAAAAGACCACGCAGGCGCGGAGCCCGCGGAGGCCCTTCTTAGCGGCGCATGTTCTTGAGCTGACCGCACGCACCGGCGATGTCGGAGCCGCGCGAATTGCGAAGCGTGGCCTCGATGCCACGTTTCTCGAGCTCGGAGACGAATCGGCTCACGGTCTTCTCGCTGCTGGGCTGCAGAACCGAACCCTCGATTTCGTTAATCGGAATGAGGTTCACGTGGCACATGGTGCCGCGGCAGAAGTCGATCAGGGCGCCGAGGTGCTCGTCGTCGTCATTCAGGCCGTCGATCATCACGTATTCGTACGTCACGCGGCGGCCGGACTCCTCCTGATAGGCGCGGATATCCTGCTTCAGGTCGGTCAGGCTCTGATGGACCATGGACGGCATAAGCACGTCGCGGGTCTTCTGCACCGCGGAATGCAGCGAGATAGCCATCGTGAACTGCTCGGGCTCGTGCGCGAACTTCCTGATGCCCGACAGAATGCCGCACGTGGAAAGAGTGATTTTGCGCGCGCCGATATTCAAGCCGTCAGGCGAGTTGACGAGTCTCATGGCCGCCATGACGTTGTCGTAGTTCAAGAACGGCTCGCCCTGCCCCATGCCGACCAGATTGGTCACGCGCATGCCCATATCCTTCTGGGCGATGAGCACCTGATCGACCATTTCACCTGGCAGCAGGTTACGCGTGAAGCCCTCTTTGCCGGTCGCGCAGAAAATGCAGCCCATAGCACAGCCCACCTGGGTGGAAAAGCATACCGTCAGGCGGTCCTGCGAGGGAATGGCGACCATTTCGGCCGCGGCACCGTCGGAGAAACGCACGATGTATTTCCTCGTGCCGTCGGTCGACACGCGCTTATCGACAACCTCGGCACGATGCAGAGGCGCTTCGTTTTCGAGACGCTCCTTCAAGGCCGCAGGCAGATTGCTCATATCGTCATAGGAATCGACGCCTTTCTGATACAGCCACTGCATGAGCTGCTTCGCGCGGAATCGGGGCTGGCCCCATTCCTTCATCAGGGCGCAGATGCCTTCGTACGAATACGCTTCAATTCCTTGTGCCATTGGTTCTCCTTCGGCGTGTATCGAACAAGGCCCCGACAGCGCATGCGCCCGGGGCCTCGAAACCTTCGTTATTCGGGATTGCTCATCATATCGAAGATTCGCTGCAAATCCTCTTCGTCCTTGAACTCGATCTCGATTTTATTCTTGCCGTTCGCACTCCTGATGCGCACCTTGGTATGGAACGCATCGCCAAGCAACTTGGCGGCTTTCTTATACAGCGGCGACGCAGGCGGCTTCGGCGGCTTCTTCGACGCGGCCTCTTTGCCCGCGATCAGCCTGGCAAGCGCCTCGGCTTCGCGCACGGAAAGCTTTTCTTCACGCAGCTTCTCAGTGAGCTTTCGCTTGCCCTCATCCGACGGGATGGAAAGAATCGCGCGAGCGTGGCCGGCGGTAATCCTCTCTTCGAACAGAAGCTGTTGGGCGTCTTCGGGCAGGTCGAGCAAGCGCAGCGCATTGGCGATCGTAGAGCGGCCCTTGGACACGGCGGCGGCCACTTCGGCCTGCGTTTTGTTGCCGCTTTCCATCATGCGCTTGTAGCCGTACGCCTCTTCCATGGGGTTCAGGTCGCTTCGCTGCAGGTTCTCGATCATCGCCAGTTCGAGAACCTTATCGTCGTCGGCGTTCTTGATGCGCACTGGAACCCTCTCAAGGCCCGCAAGGCGGCTCGCCTGCCAACGGCGCTCGCCGGCGATGATTTCGTAGCCGTCGCCCGACTCCCTGACCAAAATGGGCTGCAACAGCCCATCGCGTGCGATCGAATCGGAAAGCTCTTGGAGCTCTTCGGGATCGAACTGCCTGCGGGGCTGATCGGGGTTCGGGAAGATGCGTTCGACCGCCACTTCGTCCGACATGCGGGCGCCTCCCTCGGAGTCGGTCGCGACAGCCGCCCCTTCTCCGCCGTTCGCGACAAGGCCCTCGACGCTCTCTTCCGCAGCGGCCTCATAACCGCCGATCAAAGAGCTCAGGCCGCGGCCCAAACCTCCCCTTGCATTCCTAGCCACGACGCACCACTTCCTTCGCCAACGCACGATATGCCTGCGCGCCCTTGCCCGTGGGGTCGTATTCGGTGATAGGCTGGCCGAAACTCGGCGCCTCAGACACCTTCACGGAACGCGGGATGACCGCGTCGAACACCAGCTTCTCGAAAAAGCCGCGCACCTCGCTTGCCACCTGCTTGGACAGCGTCGTACGGCCGTCGTACATAGTCAACAACACGCCGAAGATATCGAGCGAAGGATTGAGATACGTTTTGACGCGCTTCATGGAATCGAGCAGCTTGGTAACGCCCTCGAGCGCGTAGAACTCGCACTGAATCGGAATAAGCAGCTTGTCGGCGGCGACGAGCGCGTTGACCGTCAGAAGGCCGAGAGACGGCGGACAGTCGATGAACACGTAGTCGTACTTGCCGCGGACCGATCCGATAGCTTCCTTGAGCCTGTTCTCGCGCGCCATAGCGGACACAAGTTCCACCTCGGCGCCGGCAAGATTGATGGTCGCAGGAGCGACGTCCAGGCCGTCGCACACGTCGGGGACGATCACATCGAGCAGCGTGGTCTCGTCGTCGATCAAAACGTCGTAGACGCAACGATCGAGCTCGCCTTTTTCGATGCCCAGGCCGCTCGAGGTATTGCCCTGAGGGTCGAGGTCGATCAGCAGGACCTGCTTTCCCAGCTCGCCCAAAGCAGCGCCCAGGTTGATAGCCGTCGTCGATTTTCCGACGCCGCCCTTCTGGTTCAGGATAGCGATGACCTTGGTCGCACCCACCACATGCTTCACCGGTTTTTTATCGGCATACGTACGCAGCGGCGTAGCGACGAACGTATGAACGCTCTCCTCGATCGGCTCTTCTTCGACAGGCTCGACGGAAACTTCGCGCTCGACGACACGCACATCTTCGAGCTCTTCGTCTTTTCCATCGTTATGAGAAGCGGGAGGAATCGAAACCTCGGGCGTTTCGTGATGACTCACTTGACGCTTGAAACTATCAAACAATCCCACGGATTCCTCCTCGAACGCGGCAATGATTCCCATGAATGCGGCTCTTGCGCGAATGCTTCGCCGATGTATAGAAAACGGTGTTTCACGTGAAACACC
>USLD01000005.1 GCA_900555495.1 uncultured Slackia sp.
ACCGGGCGGACGCATTCGCTCAGGAACTCATCCACCTGCTCCGGGCAGCGGCCAATGTAGTGCTTCGGCTCCAGATGGGCGGTAAGCTCTTCTCTGGTCATACCGAACAGCGGATCTGCCGCAATGAGATCGATGAGGTTGTTGGGCTGCCCAAGATCCTTCACCTGTCGGCCCGCCTCCAGAGAGTGGATCCGGATGCGCTCATGGAGCTCCTGATCATGATCGATGCCGCCAAGCGCGCATCCGCCCGTACCATTTCCGCCGTCATCACGCACTTCGGCTATGCCCGCCAGGACCGCAAGGCCGCTCCGCGCGAGCCGATCACGGCCAAGTTGGTCGCAGACCTGCTTGAGACCGCCGGCGTGAACAACGTGATCACGATCGACCTTCACCAGGACGCCATCCAGGGCTTCTTCGATCGTCCCGTGAACCACATGACCGCCATGCCGATCTTCGTCGATTACTTCAAGAAAAAGGGCTTCGACCCCGAGAAACTGTGTGTCGTTTCTCCCGACGTGGGTCGCGCCAAGGCCGCGAAGAAGTTCCAGACCATGCTTGGCAGCGACATCGCGATCATGCATAAAGACCGTCCGCGTCACAACCAGGCCGAAATCACCGCGCTGATCGGCGATGTCACCGACAAGATCTGCATCCTCAACGACGATATGATCGATACCGCAGGCTCTCTGGTGGCCGCCGCCGAAACCTTGAAGGCCAAGGGTGCCGCCCAGGTGTTCGCTTGCGCCACGCACGGCATCTTCAGCGGCCCGGCTTACGAGCGCATCGCGAACTCCTGCATCGAAGAGGTCGTGGTGACCAACGTCATCCCTGTGCCGCTTGACCGTCAGACCGGCAAGATCAAGGTGCTCTCCGTTGCCCCGCTGTTCGCCAAGACGATTCGCAACGTCTACGAGAACGGCTCTGTTGCTTCTTTGTTCGAGTAGGGGCGTTTGGCCGTTGGGGCGTTTCCGCCGATGTCGTGCTGACTTGCATGGCGTTGCTGGGAAAGTCAGGCGGTTATCGATATGCATTTTGCAAGGCCTGCTGCATGTGTGCGGCGGGCCTTTTGCGTCCTGCTTGGAAAAATGAATGCGTCGATGCTGTTTTGCTCGGTGCGGGTCTCCTCGTTGCGTCCCGGCATGCGGCATGCGACGACCGCCGTTGCGCATGACAACTCGTCACCAAGACGCCGTTGCGGCGTGCGTCGGGCTTTTCGTGTGAGAAAGTGTCTCTCATGCAGAAGACGCCGCCTGTGCGTTTTCGTCTCGATGAAAAAAGGGAGGGCGTCCGGTGCGCACGATTATGGACTATCTGGCCGAGGAATTCGCCACATTCGACGAAGTGCCTTTTTGCGCCGTGGACGCGCTCGTTCTTTCCGAATTCTGCATGGTGCGTATGGAGCGCGTGTTGCCGCCGATGCGCGAAGAGAAGGCTATCGGTGGACGCGCGACGGCGCGTTTGAAGGCGCTTTTTTCCGGCAAACGCGGCGTGCATTTCAAAGATGCGCTGATGGCCGAGCATTTCGACGGCATGTTCACGGGCCTTATTCCCGACAAGGTCAGGGCGTTGATGTTCGCCTTGGCGGCAAGTCCGCGTTTTCGTGATGTCGAGATGAGCGAATGCGCGAGCGTGTTCGACGAAGGGGCGCGTACGCAGTTCGCAGCGTTGTCGTTTTCGTACAAGAACGAGTTTGCGTTCGTCAGTTTTCGCGGAACGGACTGCTCGTTTACAGGATGGCGCGAAGATTTCGACATGGCGTATATGAACCGCGTTCCTGCGCAGGAAAGCGCCGTTCGCTATCTCGACGCGGTGGCGTCCCGTTTGCCGAAGACGCTTTACGTGGGAGGGCATTCCAAAGGCGGCAACCTTGCCATGTATGCCGCTGCAAAATGCGCTTCGAAGGTGAGAAGCCGCATCGATCGGGTGTTTTCCTTCGACGCGCCGGGTTTTCGCCGCGATGCGCTTTCGGAAGGCGAGTGGCGTTCGCTTACCTCGTCGGTCGAGCGCTATGTGCCGCGCGAATCGCTTATCGGCATGCTGATGGAGCATCCCGTGCCTTGCGCTGTCGTTCAGTCGAATTTGGCAGGTGCCTGGCAGCACGATCCGTTCTCGTGGGGCGTGGACGGCTTCGATTTCGCGCGATGCAGCGGGCTGTCGTCGTCGGCGCAGTTCACGCATGATGTGGTGAACAGATGGCTGGCGCGCTACGACGAAAAGCAGGCGCGCGCCATCGTCGATGCGCTGTTCGAGGCCATGAAGGCGAGTGGCGCTCAGGATTTCTCGGATATGTTGAAGTTCGGTCCGCAGACGTTGGGCATGTTGCGCGATGCGGCGAAAAACACCGACGAAGAAACGCGCTCCATCCTGATGTCCGCTCTTGGTGACTTGGCCGAAGTGGCTGCTCGTCGCGCTTGGTATGGCCAGGAGAAAACAGAGGCGCGTCGAAAGTAGGGGTGTTCTTAAGGCGAGAGCGTGCCGAAAACGGAAAGTCGTTGAAGGCCAAATGAACGTGCCGCGCTTTGCTGTCGGCCTGCGATCGGCGGGGCGGCAGGGCTTCTTTGCACGTCGTTGCGTCTTTTATGCTTTTCCGGGGCATGGCGTTTAATGCATGGCACAATTCCGTATAGAAAACGAAGGGTTGCGGCTTGGGTTTTTATCCTCGGGCGGCAATCGACAATGCCGTCTGTTCGATCGCCGGGGTCCGAGCGATCCTGCTGCGATGCGGCACGGCGAAAACAAGAAGGAGAACATGCATGCGCCTGATCGTGGGCCTGGGCAATCCGGGCGACGAATATGCTCATACGCGCCACAACGCAGGGTTCGATGCCATCGACGAGTTGGCGGGCGAGCTGCGTGCCACGTATTGGAAGACCGAATGCGGTGCGCTGACTGCTAAGGTGAAATATCGCGGAGAAGAGCTGGTTTTAGCCAAACCGCAAAGTTATATGAACGTGTCGGGCGGTCCGGTGAAGCAGCTGTGTGCGACTTACAAGGTGGTTCCCGCTGATCTTATCGTGGTCCATGACGAGCTGGATATCGACCCTGGCACCGTGCGCGTCAAGTTCGGCGGCGGCTTGGCGGGGCATAACGGCTTGAAGTCGATTGCCGACAATCTGCAGACGAAAGATTGGACGCGCGTGAGGGCCGGTATCGGGCGTCCGCCGGGACGTATGCCCGTGGCCGATTGGGTGTTGAGCTTGCCGAAAAAAGAGGCGCGCGACGATTTCGACCAGGCTGTGCATCGTGCTGCCGAGGCCGTGCTGTTTCTTCTGGACAACGGCCTGGAAAAAACGCAGCAGAAGTTTAACTGATCGAAGAGACTTTGCGCGTGCCGCCTGTTTTGCGGGGTTTTGCGTGGGCTTTATGATGAAATGCTTCGTTTCAAATGGGAAAAGGACGGCTTCAAGCCGTCCTTTTCCTTGGAGGGGGGTGGTCGTCATGCGGCGACGCCGGCCGTTCCCTGGCTTGTTGCACCGAGGGAAAACTACGGTAAGGATTCGGGGCGCGCAAGCAAAGAGGGGAGGGGTTTGCGCGCCCCGACGCGATGGTGCGTTTAGATGCCCGCTTTTGCCAAGGCGTCTTTCGTGGCGTCGATGATGGCGCGGCTCGACATGGTGCAGCCCGTGACGGCGTCGACATCGGGGGAGTTCGCTTCGACAATCGCGCCAGGAATGGTTTCGATTGCGGGCGTACCGATGCCAGCGGTTTCATGATGCTCGACAACCTCGACGGCGGTGATGGTGGATCCGTCCAGAGTAACCTTGACGATTGCCTGTCCGCCCATGCCCGAATCGGACGATCCGACGTACTGGTTCGCTTCGGTTTCGATGCTTGCAGGGTCGGTTTCCACGGTGCTGCTGCCGCTGCCGACCGTGTATTCGATTTCAGATTCGACGCCGACAGGCAGAGGAGGCAGCGGATCTTTCTGAGCAGCTGCGTTTCGACCTGCCAAGCGGCCGAAGATCAGGCATTCTGCCATGTTGCCGCCGCCGTTGTACTGATACGGCGTGATGCCGCCGAACTCGCCCGCGCTGTAAAGATGCGGGATGGGCTCGCCGTCGATGCCGACGACTTCGGCGTTGCCGTTGCGGCGTGCGCCGCCCTGCGTGTTGAGGATCGCCTGCTTGAGCTCGATCGCGTAGTAGGGGCCGGTCTCGGAGAAGGGGCGCATGGATTCGGGAGAGCGCCTGAAGTCGGGATCGAAGCCGTCTTTTGCAGAGCGGTTGAAACCGTTGATGGTGGACTGCAGCGCGCCTGCGGGAATCTCAAGCGCCGTTTCCAGCTCTGCAATGGTGTTTGCGGTTACGAGGGTCTCGTCGTAGCCAGCAAGGCCGTTCATCTGCTCGATAAGCTTGTTGTGCTCGCTATCCCATACCCACCAGGTGGTGTGCGGGCGCTTGACCATGACCCAATCGCCGTTGAAGGGCATGTGTCCATGGCGGGCGACGGCGTCTTCGGTCAGATAGCGCTGGCCATCGTCGCCGACGACTATCTGAGCGCCCTGGACGAGATAGGGGTTGTTCATAACGCTTCGCAGGGAGTGCTCGGTATCCTTGATAGGGAAGGATGCGCCACCGAAATGGAAGCAGTTGCCTTCGTAGGCCTCCATGTGCCAGAAGTCAGCGCCCACTTCCGAAGCAAGCTTGATGCCGTCGCCTGTGTTGAACAGCGATCCGCTGACGGCGAACTTGGACAGGCCCAGATAGCCTTCGACCATTGTCTTGTTGTTCTCGAATCCGCCGCAGGTCATGATGACACCGTTCAGGGCGCGTACGTTGACGGGCTCGCCGTCTTTTTCGATGGTCGCGCCGATGACCGCCTTGCTTACGGGGTCCTGGAACAGATGGGTGGCGGGGGCGTTGCACCAGACGTCGATCTTGTCGCTCATGCTGTCGATCTTCTTGCGATAGGTCTTCCACAGATGCGAGAAGCCTTGCTCTTCGCGATTGACGCTGATCAGATCAAGTGCTTCTCCGCCTTCGATTTCTGGATATTCAGGCAGGAAGTGAGCAATCAACGGCTGCAGGCTGCAGTCTTCTTTCCAATGCATGAAGTTCTCTTCGGGCACATCGAAGTCGTCAATCAGCATCTGCTTGGTTTCGGTGAGGCCTTGGCAGTAGGTTTCCAGCACGTCTTCGGGCAAGTCGTGTCCTGCCGCGAGGCCGGCGTAGTACTTCTTCATGGCTTCTTTGTCTTCGGAATAGACGACGAGCTGTCCGCAATAGCGGGTGTTGCCGCCTTCGTGTCCAAGCGGGGCTTTGTCGACGAGCAGGACGCGGGCACCTTCTTCTGCCGCATAGCGCGCTGCGACAGCACCGGCGCCGCCGAAGCCGATTACGAGGACATCGTATTCGCCGTTCCACTCAATCGTGTCGGCGTAGGTCATGCCTTCGCTTGCGCCGCTGCCTTGCCCCGGTTTCTTGGGCGCGCACCCTGCAAGGGCGCCTGCTCCGGCCATCGCCGCCAAGCCGACGACCGACCCCTTGAGGAAGTTCCTGCGCGAATATTCTCCCATTGTTCCCTCCTGAATTGTGGTTTCAACGATGAGCCCCCTCGTGAACTTCCGCAGGCGATACTGGCGTTGCTGCGGTTGTCGAAGGCTGCGCGATGCTGCTATCATAGCGACGAAAAATCGGGTTAAGCAGCGATAACCCTTGCGGTTTGCGGTGTGCTTCATTACGACAGAGGGGGTTATTTTTTCGATAACCCCCTCTGCGCACGGAGGGGTTGTTTGGAAGAAATGCCTGATGATCGTTACTGTCAGGAGGGGAATGTGGGAAAGCAGGGGAATGCGGCGCGGTTCTTACGTTTGATTGACGAAAGGATGTGCGAAGCTTCGAAAAACGGCCTTTTGCTTGGCATGGCGTGCAATTTCGCTTTCGTCGTCCAGGCGTTTTTCGCGCCTGCGATGACGCACGTTACTCCGTTCTCGCTCTCTTTTACCGACATGTCGTATCTTTCCGGGGCGTTTTTCGCTGCGATTCTTCTGGCACGTGCGCGCAAAAAAACCGCGCTACCTTCCGCATCGGCGCTTTGGGGCATTTCCTTTGCCGTCGCCTTGCTTTTCGCCGTGTATGGGGTTTTGGTTCCCGACGTCTCCGGTATCGCTTCCATGGATGCTGGAATCACCGCTTTGTTTTTGTTCGGCGGGCTTTTGTTTGGCGCATACCTTGCCTATGTGATTCCGCTATGGCTGCGTGTTTGCACCGCATTCGACCCTGAGGAAGTTGTCTGGACCATTCTGCTTGCTGGCTCGGTAGGGGCGGTTTTAGTGTGGTTTCTTGCCGACATGGGGTCGGTGCGTTTGACGGTGGCATCCATCGTGATGCTGTTGCTTGGAACGTATATGCTGGCTAGAACCTTGAGGGCGCAAAGCGATGGCGACGAATTGTTTCGTTCGAGCCGCAGCATGCGACGCGATGAGGCGCCGAGGCGTTTATTTGCGGCATGCTTTCTTGTGGCATTTGCCTTCGTTTCGGCCATCTCATTTGCCGAAGGTAACGGTGCCTCGGCGTTGTATAGGACAGGCACGTTTTTCGCGCCGGTGCTTTTGGCCTGCGTCTGCCTGCTCGTCTTGAAAGGCTTTACGGTATCGTCTCTTTTGAACGTCGCGGTGCCCATCATGACCGCCGTCGTCATGACCGCTTCGTTTTTCGGCATAGAGCCCGTGCTTTCGTTCGATCTGGCTGTGGCGGGAGTGTTTCTTTTTCTGGTCTACGCTGTCGTTGCCATTCTGTTCGCAACATACGGAGACGAATCAGCCGCGTATCGGTCGTTTCTCGCACTCGCTTTCTCGTTTGCCGGAGGCTGCGTTTTAGGGCGGATCGGATCCGCCCTCGCTGTTGTGAAGGCGCCGTTTTCCTCGGATGTCGTCGTGCTCGTGTCGATACTTGCCGTTGTGGTTGCTCTTGTGTTATGCGTAGGAATGGGAGCTTTGGTTAACAGGGGCGGTTGCAAGGACGGGATGGACGCAAGCCTGGGTCCTTCATCGATGCTTGTCCTCGAGAGGCGAATCGACCGTGCAGTTGAAAAGGGCAATCTCGGTCGAAGGGAAAAGGAGGTTCTCTTCTTGCTGCTTGAGGGAAAGACGGCGGGTGAGATTGCGAAAGCCATGGTGGTGGCTCCTGGTACCGCGAAATCGCATGTGTATCACGTTTACAAAAAACTAGGCGTTCACAGCAGGGCCGAGCTGTTCGAAATGTTCGGCATAGAAGAGGAAAGGAATAACCCAGAGTCTTAGCTGGTATCCGATGTCGAGCTCGTCTGGAGCTGCCCGTTTGCGTTCACGTGCTTTTCCAGCTGTGTCGGCGTTGTTCCTTAGAATTCCGATTTGCCGTACAATGCCTCTATCCTAGGATTATGCGAATGCATGGCGGAAAAGGCGGCGTACGGCGTGCTGAACAGCCATTATTAATATCTCCGAGACAACAAACATGACGTGTTCGTCTTCAGTATCCTTCGACGAATTTTCGTTTATGAGGGCGTAATGCCTCGAATCGCGATGGGATATTTGTTGTGCCCGATAAGTGTGGTCTCTAATAAGTGCGGATGGTCTTGGATTCTCGTTAACTGCACATTGTCATACGATAATGCAACGTGATCGTTGCTATAATGGCGCATTATCGTATGTCTGGCGAGGAGCGCATGGAAGATCCGCGCATCATAACCTATTTGTTCTTGGGCGGTTTGGGGGCAGGTGCCTGCCAGGTGCTTGCCGTGCTCTCGTTTTTGTGCCCGCGTGAGATGGTTTCGTTTTACGGTCTGTTCAGGCCAAGAATTGAATATCGCAATCTGATTGGAACGGGGTATGCTGCGGCGTCCTTGGCGCTCTTTTTCGGCATCGTATGCCTTGCAGCTGATCTGGGGCGTCCTGATCGCATTCTCACGGTTGCGTTCAATCTCGGAGCAAGTGTCGTCAACGTGGGCGCCTGGTGTCTTGCGGGGTTGCTGGTTTGTGCGCTTCTTCTTTGCATGGCGTGGATGCTTTATCCGCGCGTTCGTACGGTGTTCGTTATGACGGTTGCCGGCGTATCGCTTGTCCTCGGCTTCGCGGTCATGGTGTATACGGCGCTTCTGCTTGCTCTGTTTGCTGGGGTGCCGTTTTGGGACAACCCCTGGATTTTGGTGCTCTTTATCCTTTCATCGCTTTCCACGGGTTGCGGCCTGATTATGGCCACTTCGCATCTCTGCCGTTCGAATGAGACGTTTTCTTCTGCCATGAGGGGTTTGTCGATTGTCGATATTGCGATCGTCCTGGTGGAGGCTGTGGCGTTGGCGCTTTTGGTGGCGTTTTCGTTTCTTGACGATGTCACGTCTTCTGCCGCGATTGCTCTTGTGTCCGGTGAGCAAAGCGGGGCGTTTTGGCTTGGACTTGTTGGATGCGGCTTGATCGTCCCTCTTGTTGTCGAACTGTTCGACCTGTATGTTCGTCGTGATGACCTGGGATTCGTGGCTGGTGCGTTCGCCTTGATAGGGGGCTATTGTCTTCGGGTGTGCATTATCGGGGCCGGGTTGGCCTGATGACGATTTAGGAAAGTGAGGAAGGTATGCCTTCGTTTGAGATAGACGAGCAAAGCGATGTTCCTCTGTGGCTGCAATTGCGCAACAGGTTGGTGTATCTGATCAACAGCGGCCATTACCGCGCAGGCGATCAGCTGCCCACGGTCCGCGGGCTTGCCTCCGAGATGTCGATTAACTACAACACCGTGAACAAAGCGTATGCGAGCTTGGCTCATGACGGTTATATCACCTCGACGCGCGGCCGCGGTGCGTTTGTCAACGAGTTTGAATTCGACGAAAGCGACGACCGAACCATGGCTGTCGAGGCGGCGCTCGAGGATTGCATCGTTTCGTGCAAAGATTTGGGGCTGAGCCTTTCCGATATCGAGAAGGCCATGATTCACAAGATTAGGAAGATGGAGCAAAGTCGTGCATCCATATCGCGCGAAAACGACCGAGAAAACGGTGGAATCAAGTTGATTGCAATGAATCACGAGGGGGGAATGCCCGATGTGCGCAAGAAAATCCAAGGCTGACGGAAGGCGTGACGGCGGCCGTGATTCAGCGCGTGGCAAATTCAATGTTGTACCCGAAGAAGGCCGTCCTGACGGCGTGAACCAAGCGTCGAGAAACGGCGTGTACTTCTTTCGTGCGACGGTGTTTTTGGCCGTGTTCACGATTGCCTGCCTTGTCGGCATCGCGCTGTGTGGCGAGGCTACTATGCTCGTATTGATTTGTGCAGGTGTGGCTTCGCTTTTGGCGGGTTCATGCGTGCATATCGCCCAGCAATGGGAACGCGTTGTGGTGCTTCGGCTGGGCAGGTTCGAAAAGGTGAAGGGTCCGGGCCTCTTTTTCACGGTTCCTGTTGTCGAACATTGCGCGATGCGCATCGACCAGCGTGTGCATGCGACGCCGTTCGGCGCCGAAGAAACGTTAACGATGGATTTGGTGCCGCTCGATGTGGACGCCGTCTTGTTCTGGATGGTGTGGGACGCCGAGAAAGCCTGTACCGAAGTGAGTGATTTCGGTCAAGCGGTGAGGCTTTCCGCGCAAACGGTGCTACGAGACGCCATCGGTCGCGCAGCCGCAGCCGAAGTCACCGCACGTCGTTCGCAGCTTGACAGGGAGCTGAAGCGCGTTATCGAGGAAAAGGTTGCTCCGTGGGGCATCACGATTCTTTCGGTTGAGATTCGTGACATTCTCATGCCGAAGGAACTGCAGGAGGCCATGTCGATTGAAGCGCAGGCGGAGCAGCGGCGTAAGGCGCGTATTGCCCTGATGGAGGCTGAGCAGGATATTTCCGACATGCTCAAAGATGTGGTGGAAAACTATGGTGATGATGAACGCGCTATGCGCTTGCGCGCAATGCATCTGTTGTACGAGGGCGTGAAAGACGCGGGGGGGGTGCCGTGGTGATTCCGAGTGCCTGGGGCGAGTCGTTTGGGGAAAAAGCGGCCAAAGACCTTGGCAAGCATATGGCCGATTCGGGTTTGTTCTAACGTTGTCGTATGCCCTTTATCCTGCATATAGGATAGTCGACGCAGGGTTTCCTCATTGATTGTCATATGATTTTAAATTATCATATGACAAAGAGGTTGGCCGACTTCGAGAAGGGGGAGGGGTTCGCCAACGAGCGAGGGGCTGAAGCGTCGTTATGCGCGTGCAACGTCTGACGAAAGCCATGTGTGGCCTTTCTCGGCGATGCGTTCGACGTGCTGGCTTCTTTCGGCGAGCTGTCTTCTTGGGTGGGGTTCATCGCGAACCCGGACTTTAAGGAGGAGAGATGTCGGGAGCACAAAGTTCCGCTATGGGCTTGTTGTCGCGGCGTAATTTCCTGAAAACAGGTGCTGTTGCCGCAGGCGGCGTATGGGCGGGCAGTATGCTCGGTTGTGCGCCGAAGCAGGAAGGCGAAAGCGGGGAAGCATCGCAGCAGGTCGAAGAGCAGGTTTTTAATAGCTGCTGCCGTCCTAATTGTTTCAATTGCTGCATGCTCGATGTGCATGTGCGCGAGGGCAAGGTCGTGAAGACTTCCGCCGCTGAACAGCCGATTCCCGAGTTCAAACGCATTTGTTTGCGCGGTTTGTCTCATGTTCAAAATGTCTATCATCCCGATCGCGTCTTGCATCCGCTTCGTCGTGTGGGCGAACGCGGCGCGGGCGAATGGGAAGAGATTTCCTGGGATGAGGCCATTTCGGAAATTGCCGAAAAATTCACCAAGTATCGCGAAGAGTTCGGCGATTCCTCGATCGTTCGTTGTTCTGGTTCCGGTAATTACGGTGCTATCAACAATGCGTACACGAACAAATTCTTCAACCAAATCAATGCCTCTACGATGAGCTCTTCGCTCGACATGGGCAATTTCTACGGCATTTCTCGTGTGTTCGGCATGGCGGGCTTGTGGCCTGGCAACGATCCGCGCGATTTGGTGAATGCAAAGACCATTTTCCTGTGGGGCAACAACATTACCGATGCTCAGATTCACGATTGGCATTTCTTGGCCGACGCTAAGGAAGCGGGTGCTTACATCGTTTGCATCGACCCGATTTTCACGCAGGCTGCCGCTAAGTCGGATATGTTCGTTCCTATCCGTCCTGGTTCCGACACCGTGCTCGAAATGGCCATGATGTACGTCATTCTCGAGGAGGGCCTGCAGGACGATGAATTCATTCTTGCCCATACCGTCGCCCCCTTCTTGGTGAAAGACGAAGACGGCAAATTCCTTCGCATGAGTGATTTGGGCGTGGAGCCCACTGAAGGCGATGTCGATCCTGCGACGGGAAAGCCGACCGTTATCGATCCCTACGTTGTGTGGGATTCCAGCGCAAACGATGGCGTAGAGCTTTCTCAGGCGGCGTCTCCTGCGGTTGAGGGCGAATACACGGTCAATGGAATCGTGTGTCATACAGCATTCACTTTGCTGAAAAACGAAATCATGCAATATCCGCCCGAAAAGGCGACGGAGTTGTGCGAAGTTCCTGTCGAGACCATTCGTGAGCTTGCGCGTCTTGCTTGCGACGGCCCGGTAACGCATCGTTGCGGATGGGGTGCCCAGGCGTACGACAATGGCATTCATCCTTACCATGCGGGTGCCACTATGGCGGCTTTGGCCGGTCAGCTGGGCTTTCCTGGCGCCAATTACCAGACGGCGAACTGGACGTCCTTCTCGGCCATGAATCCTACGCTTGATGCGGCGGAGACCAAGGTTACCTCTCCTTCTATCCCCAATATGGTGATGGCTGACGTCATCGCATCCGGGGAATGTGCGGGAGTGCCCATTACGCCGAAGGCTCTTTGGGTTTGGGTTGCCAACCCGATGTGCACGTGGGTCGATACGAATTCGCTGCGTGACGATGTATTCAAGAAGCTTGACTTCATCGTGACGGTCGACAACATGATGACAGATACTGCCCGTTGGTCCGATATCGTTTTGCCGTGCGCGCATTGGTTCGAATACGAAGATATCGTTGTTAAGGGCAACTATTATTCGCTCGTTCATTCTGAGAAGGTTATCGAGCCTCTCGGAGAAGCAAAGCCCGATAGCGAAATCATGAAAATGCTCGCTTCCAAAATGGGTCTGGGTGATGATTTCTTCCCGAACGAAAGCGACTGGTTGCGCGAATACCTGAACACCGAGGCAAACAACGAGGCGGGGCTGACTTACGACAATCTTTGCGAAAAGAACGCCATTCGTTACATGCCCGATCCGTTTTTGCTCTGGCAGGGCGGCAATTTCCTCACTCCGTCGGGTCGTGTTGAGTTCTATATAGAAAATCCGACTCCGTATGGTGTCACGGGTAAGATCCCCGATCTTGAGCGAGAACGCCTTCCCCACTTCTTCGAGCCGCGTGAGGCGTGGCCGACGAACGAGTTGCACAAGACGTATCCGTTTGTGCTCATGTCTGAACGTCCTCGTTACCGCGTGCATGGCCAGTGGGCATACAATCCGATCCTTCGTGAAATCGATCCCGAGCCTACGGTGAAGATGAATCCTGCTGACGCGAAAGAGCGCGGCCTTGCCGACGGCGATCACGTCGATTGCTTCAACGACCACGGCCATGCTGTTGCGAAGTTGGTGCTTAGCGAAGCGATTCGCACGGGAACGTTGGTATATCCGAAGAGCTGGCAGGCCGATCAGCATCTTGCCGGTGGATGGTCTGAGCCGCTGTCGCGTGAATGCGACCCCGTTGCGGTCAACCAAAGTTTCATGGACTGCTTGGTCGATGTGCGTCTGTGGGAAGGGGCTGGTGAATAATGACTCG
Source organism: uncultured Slackia sp. (assembly GCA_900555495.1). Taxonomy (GTDB): domain Bacteria; phylum Actinomycetota; class Coriobacteriia; order Coriobacteriales; family Eggerthellaceae; genus Slackia. Next base: position 12,759 of record USLD01000005.1, read on the forward strand.
CTATGCAATGGCGATTGATATGTCTCGCTGCATTGCGTGCAATACGTGCTCGGTTGCATGCAGGATCGAGAACAATCTTCCGAACAACGTGTGGTGGACGCGCGTGATTCACGTTGGTGGCGGTGACGAAACCCAGGAAATTCCCTCTGGCACCTATGCTGAAGGTAATTTGGCTATGGGGGCCTACACGCTTGCATGCCAGCATTGTTCGAGCCCTGCGTGCGTTGCGGTATGCGCTAACGGTTCGACGTTCATTCGCGATGACGGAATCGTCGACTTCAACCCAGAGGAATGCATCGGTTGCAACTTGTGCATCGAAGCGTGTCCCTACAATGGTGTTCGTGTTGCCATCGAAGACGAACCCCAGTGGTATACCGACTTTGCGGTTGGCGATGCTCAGGCTAAGCAGCACCATGCTAAAACGGTTGAGAAGTGCACTTTCTGTGCGCATCGCGTCGAACGTGGTGAGCTTCCCGCCTGCGTTGAATCGTGTCCCGGACGCGCTCGCACGTTTGGCGACCTGGACGACCCTGAGTCCGATATCTCCAAGCTGATCGCTTCGCGTGAATACACGCAATTGCAGGTTGAAGACGGAACCAATCCCTCTGTCTACATCCTTCAGTAGTCGTTCCGATTTCGAAACGACGTTTTTCAAAAAGCCCGCCCGTATACCCTCCATCGGGCGGGCGCCCTTTATCTTTGCCGCGATTCAAAAGATGCTTTCGTGGCAGAAGGGAGGTTTTATGAGCTTGGTCGTGTCTGCCCTTGTCGTTGTTGCGTTCGCGTTTCTGTGCAGGCGTCCGTTGAGGTCTTATCCAGGCGTCTTTTATTGCGCTGCAGCCGTTATTGCTGCGTTCGGCATCTATTTCACCATGAATCCGGCGCCTTCGGCTGCCGTGCGTGCCGTGGCATTTGCGATTCAGAAGGGGCATGTCGGCTTTTCGATGTTCGCCTTGGTCATGTTCGTCGGCGTCTTTGCGCGTTCGTCGTTCGTGCGAAAAGCTCTTGCGCCCGTGCGTGCGGAATTGTCCATTATGGGCTCCATTCTTATCGCAGGCCATTTCATTCCGTATTTGTCAAGCTATCTATCAATGGCAGCCGACCTGTTTTCTTTGCGGCCAGCCGTTGCGGTCTCGTGCATTTTGGCGGTATTGCTCCTCGTCTTGCTGATTCCGCTTTTCGTGACGTCGTTTCCTCAGGTCAAGAAAGCCATGCAGGCGCACCAGTGGATGCGCGTGCAGCGGCTTGCCTACCTGTTCTTCATACTGGCGTTTTTCCATCTATTCGGGGTTTTCTTCGCGGCGTTGCTCAATGGATCGCCGCGCGCGATTGCGATGTGCGTTATGTACGCAGCGGTTCTCGTTGTATATGTGATGGCACGTGTGCGTCGTCGAATTGTAGATGGGAAAGTCGATGTTGCAATCGAGCGGCCGTAACAATAACCGATTCACTGGTTGCGAATTCTGGTGTGGCATGTGACGCTAGGATGCGCAGGCAAGAAAGCTCGGCCGGCATGAGCGTCGGTCGCCTCGGCTTCAAGGAAGGTCATCATGAATCAAGACATCGCGGCCAAAGCGGCCGCTCTCCCCTCGGATTCGAACGATTGGCTCGACAGGGCGGTTCTTTATGAACTGCTTTCGATGGGGCTTTTGCTTCCGACAAATCAGCTTGCAGAAGTTCTTTCAAACGGCGATTACGCTTCGGCGTTAGGGGCTTCGATCAAGGCAAGGGGGTTCGAGTCGTTCGACGAGACAACGCTCGAGACATATCGAAACTCCGATGTCGAAGAGGTGTTTCATCGCATTCGCCGCGAATATACGCGTTTGTTCGCCACGCCGAAAAACGTGCTTGTGTCTCCTTATGCGGGCGTATGGCATGCGGAAAAGGTCGGCGTGCAGCCCGTGCTTTTCGTGAACAAAGAATCCATGGGCGTCGAGCGTTTCATGAAGAGCTGCGGCCTTGAGGCGCGCGAGGGCAAAAACGAGCCGTTCGACCACATTGGCACCGAATTTGAATTCCTGAATTATCTGTGCTTGCGGCGATCGGGCCTTATGGCGGCATCTGGAAGCGACGATGCTCCTGAAAATGCATACGAGGTGTTTTACGAGCAGCATATTGCTCCTTGGGTCGGCGATTTCGCAAAAGCACTTGCCGAGCATGCCGAAGAGCCGCTCTATCGTGTGTTGGCCGACGTTCTTTGCGCCCTGCCTGAAAAAGCTTTGTAAGAGAAGGAATCGGTGGGGCCGAACCGCATTCCGTTTGCAGATGGGGACAATAGAGACGGCCTAAGCCGCGGGGCTGATTCCGGAGCTCTTCTGGTGTCAACCCCTTTTCTTTCGTCAACGTTTTCTTTGCGTGGGCAGAACCGCGCCGATTGCGCGTCGAAACCTTTCCAAATATGCGACAATGGCACGTGAAAAAGAGGTTATGACGTAAGGCACGTGACATTATGGCAGCGCAATTTCATGTGGCGTCGGCTGACCCGACGCTTGTTTCATCGTTTCAGCAGGAATTCGGGCTTCCGCGCTTTGTGGCGCGCACGATGGCGGCTCACGGCATCGCAAGCATCGACGAGGCCCGTTCGTTTCTCTCGCCCGACCTTGAGCGTGATTGGCGAAATCCTTACGAGATTCCCGATATGAGCCAAGCGGCCGATCGCCTTGAGGCGGCCATTCGCGAGGGTCGGCGCATCCTGGTGTTCGGCGACTTCGACCTTGACGGCATTTCGGCGACTACGGTGCTTACGCGCGGTCTGCGTGCGCTCGGTGCCGATGCGGTGCCGCTTATTCCGAAGCGTTTCGAGGAAGGCTACGGCCTGACCGCCGCTTCGATTGCTCGCGCGAAAACCCATGAGCCGTCATTGATCGTTACGGTGGACTGCGGCATTTCGTGTAAAGACGAAGTGAATGCCGTGCTGGCCGACGGCATCGACGTGGTCGTCACCGACCATCATGAGCCGGGGGCTTGCGTTCCCGAAGGCGTTCCCGTGGCCGATCCCAAGTGCGACCCTGATTGTGAAAGCTCCATCCTTGCCGGCGTTGGTGTGGCGCTCAAGATGGTGCAGGTGCTCGGCGGACGTTTGGGGCAGCCGCACCTGTGGCGCGAATACACTGATTTCGCAACGCTGGGCACGGTGGCCGACCTTATGCCGCTGCGTGGCGAGAACCGCGCGCTGGTGGCCGACGGCATCGCGCGCATGAATGCGAATCCGCGTCCGTGCATTGCAGCGCTTATCGGCGTATGCAACGTGGCGGGCAAGCCGCTTTCCTCGACGAATCTTTCGTTTTCGCTCATTCCGCGTCTGAATGCGGCGGGCCGTATGGGCAATGCCGATCTGGCGCTTGAGCTTTTGATGGCCGACGATTTCGAAACGGCCCAGATCAAGGCCGGCGAGCTCGATCTTGTCAACGACGCCCGCCGCGCTATCGAAGCCGACCTCGCTGAAGAGGCGAAAGAAAAGGCCGACGCCATTTATTCAGGCCAGCGTGCGCTTGTGGTTGCGGGCGAGGGCTGGCATGAGGGCGTGAAGGGCATCGTGGCGTCGCGTTTGGTAAACGCATACGGTGTGCCTTCGCTCCTCTTCACCATCGAGGGCGACGAGGCGCGCGGTTCCGGCCGAAGCGTGGGCAGGGTGAACCTGTTCAAGGCCGTCGAATCCACGTCCGACATTCTGACGCGCTTCGGCGGGCACGAGGCCGCCGTGGGCGTGACGCTTCCCGCCGATAAGCTGCCCGAGTTTTCCGAGCGCTTGTGCGCATATATGGACACGCTTCCCGAAGACAGCTTCCATCCGCTGGTCGAGGTCGATTCGCTTGTCGATTTGGGCGAGCTGACGCTCGAAAGCGTCGATGCGCTGTCAAGTTTGGCGCCGTTCGGGCAGGAGAACCTTACGCCGCGTTATCTGGCGCGCAATATCCGCCTTTCGAATTGCCGCGCGGTGGGTGCGGGCAAAAACCACCTCGCCTGCACGCTTACCGACGGGGTGTCTTCGGTCGATGCGATTATGTTCCACTGCGACGGCATCGGCGAGTTCATGGCATGCGGCAGCGTGGTGGATGCGGCGTTTCAGGTGCAGATCGACGAATGGCGTGGTCGCCGTACGGTGAAATGCATGCTTGACGTGGTGGAGCCTGCCAGCGCATGCCCCGCGCTGAAGGCATGTCTTCCCACCGAGGACATGGAATTCATCGACGATTTGTGTGGCGAAGACCGCGAGCCATGCGTCGACGGGCCGTGTTGTTGCGAGGCGCAAAGGCGCGAGCGGCGTGAACATTGGCAGCGTGTCGCTTCAGCCGACCCCGCCGGCCTGACGGATGCGCTGGTTGCAGCCATCGTCGGAGAATCCGAACTGCACGATGCTCAAAAACGCGCATTGTCCTGCCTTGCGCGCGGCGAAAACACCTTGACCATTATGGGCACGGGGCGCGGCAAGTCGCTTGTCTTTCATGTGCATGCTGCACGTTGCGCGTTGACGGCCGGTCAAGTGAGCGTGTTCGTCTATCCGTTGCGCGCGCTCATTTCCGACCAGGCATATCACCTGTCCGCGCTTCTTGCGGGCTTCGGGCTTGCTGCCGCGTCGTTGACGGGCGAAACGTCGTTCGAAGAACGTGTCGATGTATATGCCGGTCTTGCGGACGGGTCGGTCGACGTGCTGCTGACCACGCCCGAATATCTTGCATGGCATGCGGGTGACATCGCGGCATGCGGGCGCATCGGCTTTCTGGCGGTTGACGAGGCGCATCATATGGCGCAGGCGGGCTCCGGAAAACGCGAGGCGTACGACAAACTGCGCGATATCGTTGCCTTGATGGACAATCCTGTCGTGTTGGCGGCAACCGCAACGGCCCCCGATGAAACTGCGGCGCGCATCGCGGAAGTGCTCGACGTTCGGGAAGTGGTCTATGACGGCGCCGACCGTCCGAATCTGAGAATCGACGACCGCCGCAGCCTGCGCGATAAAGACAGCTATTTGGCTTCGATCGTGGCGTCGGGCGAAAAGACCATCGTGTATGTGAATTCACGCATGGGTTCGGTCGACCTTACGCGTAGCCTCCGACGAATGGTCCCCCAGATCGCCATGCAAATCGGTTTTTACAACGCCGGCCTCTCGCGTGACGAGCGTTCCCGCATCGAGCGTCTGTTCAGGGAAAACGTCTTGCGCGTGTTGGTGTGTACTTCCGCATTCGGCGAAGGCGTCGATATCGCCGACGTGCGTCACGTGGTGCTTTACGGCATGCCGTTTTCTGAGGTCGAATTCAATCAGATCAGTGGCCGTGCCGGACGAAACGGGCAGGATGCGTGCATCCATCTGCTTTTCGGAAGTCGCGATGCGGCGGTCAATCAGGATATTTTGCGCCAGGCCGCACCCGAGCACGATGCGTTGGGGCAGGTGTATCGCGAGCTGCGCTGCTTGCAGCGCGACGCCGAATCGCGCAGCGATGCCGTGCGCAACGAAGATGTTTTCTTTACAATGTCCGACGAAGAATTGGCGCGTGTCTGCAACGCGCGCACGCCGCGCTTTGCTGTGACGCCCGATGTCTGCGCCAGCGGCATGGCCGTGTTCGAAGAGCTGGGGCTCGTGCGTTTGCGCGATGCGTCGACGAACGGGGTTGCGCGGCGTCAGGTTCATGTATGCGCGTTCGGAGGCAAGGTCGAGCTGACCGACAGCGTGCGCTATCGCGAGGGGCTCGACGAATCGGAAGCGTTCGCTCGCTTCACCGAGTGGGTGATGCGCACGCCCGCATCGTCGCTTCGCGAGCGGCTCATCAGGCCGATTGTGCCGAAAGGCGTTTTGGGGGAAGGGGAAAGCCATGTCCGATGAGGCAAGGGTGGAAGGTCGCGATACGATGCGCATCGAGCCGATGCTCGCCAATGCCGTCGGCGAACCGATCGGTGAGTTTTTCGACGGGGGCATCGCTCCTTCTGCAAATCCGTCCGAAGCGAAGTCTCCCGAAGTCCGCTTCGCCAAGCTGAAGAAAATCGCCTCGACGTATTTGTCCGAACAAGACTGCGAGCTGATTGAAAAGGCATATCGTTTCGCGTCCGAGGTTCATGCCGACCAGAAGCGCAAAAGCGGCGAACCCTTCGTTGCCCACCCGATCGAGGTCGCACTGATTCTGACCGATCTGCGCATGGACGCCGATACGCTGTGTGCCGCCCTCCTTCACGACACCGTGGAAGACACGCCCACCACGGTCGAGCAGGTCTCCGACCTGTTCAACCCTCAGGTCGCCCAGCTTGTGCAGGGCGTTACCAAGATTACGCGCATCGAGGTGGAAAGCCTGACCGACGAACAGGCGGCAACTATTCGCAAGATGTTCGTCGCCATGAGCAAAGATATTCGCGTTATCGTGATCAAGCTCGCCGACCGCCTGCACAACATGCGCACGCTTTCGGCCCTCAAGGAAGATCGTCGCATTTTCAAAGCGCGCGAAACGCTTGAAATCTATGCGCCGATCGCGCATCGCCTTGGCATCGGCTCGATCAAGTGGGAGCTTGAAGACCTGTCGTTTTACTATCTCGACCCAGTCAAGTTCGGCCAGATCAGCCGCATGGTGGCGGAAAGCCGCATGGAGCGAGAACGCTATCTTGCCGACGTGATCGAACTTTTGACGGGCGAACTCGACAAAGTGAACATCAAAGGCCATATTGCCGGGCGCCCCAAGCACCTGTATTCCATCTATCAGAAAATGACCAAGCGTGGGAAGGGCTTCTCGGAAATCTACGACCTCATTGCCGTGCGCGTCATCGTAAAGACGGTGAAGGATTGCTATTCGGTGCTCGGCGCGGTCCATTCCCTGTGGCATCCGATGCCGGGGCGTTTCAAAGACTATATTGCCATGCCCAAGCTCAATATGTATCAGAGCTTGCACACGACGGTCATCGGGCCGTCGGGCCGTCCGCTCGAGGTGCAGATCCGCACCGAGGAAATGCATCGCATGAGCGAATACGGCGTGGCTGCGCATTGGCGTTATAAAGAGAAGGGCAGCAAGGCCGATGCCGCTTTCGACCGCCAGATCGCATGGCTGCGCCAGATGGTCGACTGGCAAGAGGAAACCAAAGACTCGCGCGAGTTCCTCAGCGAGCTTAAGGTCGACCTTGCTCCGACTGAGGTGTTCGTATTCACGCCCGCAGGCGAGGTCATGAGCCTGCGCAGCGGTTCGACCCCGGTCGATTTCGCCTACAACGTACACTCGGAGGTGGGCAACCACTGTGTTGGCGCGAAGGTGAACGGCGCTATCGTTCCATTGTCTTACGAACTGCAGATGGGCGATCGCGTGGAAATTCTCACGCAGAAAAGCGCCACGCCGTCGCGCGACTGGATCAAGATGGTCAAGACGCCTTCGGCACGCAGCAAGATCCGCAGCTACTTCTCGAAGGTCAGCCGAAGCGACGATTTGATCCTCGGCCGTGAAAAGCTGGCTCGCGAGATGAAAAAGCACGGTCTGGGCCTGGGTTCCACCTCGTCGGTGCGCGCGCAGAAGCAGGTCGCCGAGCAGATGGGCTACAAAGACGTCGAAGACATGATGGTGGCCATCGGTGCCGGCAAAGAAACCGTGCTGCACGTGGCGAACCGCCTGATCAAGATCTTGCATCCCGAGCCCGTAGACGATACGCCCACCATTCCCATGATGAGCAGCGGCATCATGCCGCCCATGATTACGTCGGTCAAACGCCCCTTGCCGCGTCGTGCCCATTCGTCCAACGGCGTCGTCGTTGCGGGGCTCGATAGCGCGCCGGTGCGCCTTTCGCGTTGCTGCAACCCCGTTCCGGGCGACAAGATCATCGGTTTCGTCACGCGCGGACGCGGCGTTTCGGTGCATCGCGCCGATTGCCCCAATGCGAAAGACCTCATGCGCGACCAAGGCCGTCTCATCGGCGTTTCGTGGGAAGATTCCGCCGAGAATACAAGTTCGTATCAGGTTGAAGTGTTCATCGAAGCACTCGACCGCATGAACCTTTTGCGTGATATCATCAACACGTTGTCCGATACGGGCGTCAACGTGCTCTCCTCGAACACGGTAAGCCATTCAGACGGCATCGTGGAAATGAGATATTTGTTCCAGGTGTCGCAGGTTTCCAACATCGAGAACATTCTCGAGTCGTTGCGCAAAATCGACGGCGTGTTCGATGCTCGCCGCATGCTTCCGGGCGATGCGGTGCATCGAAGGAAATAGAACAGGGGGAAGGTCCCGCGCTTTCGGGCTCGGGACCTTTGGCGCGAAGGGGTCCGCTTGCGCGGTGTTTTTCGCGTAAGGGCCCGTCGGCGGAATGTCGCGGGCGGAATCGAAAGGAACTATTGATGCGTGCGGATTGCAAACGCGTCGTCACCGACGCCAATGGCTGCGTTCCGGTGTCCATCCTGGTCATCGGCATGATGGATAACAACTGCTTTATCGTTTCGTCGGGTCGCGAAGAGGGTGCGCCCGCATTGGTGGTCGATCCCGCAGGCGATGCCGACGCTATTCTGAAAGCGCTCGGCTGGCTCGATTTGAAATACATCGTTTGCACGCATGACCACAACGACCATCTGGTCGCGCTTCCTGCGTTGCAGAAGGCCACGGGCGCCGAGGTCATCGCCCATCCGCTCGATTCGAAGATCATCGAATCCGGTCAGCCCGGTTATTTCGGCGATTGGGATGCCGTGGCTCCCGTGCATGTCGATCGCAAGGTCAAAGACGGCGATACGATCAAGCTCGGATCGCTCGAATTCAAGGTCTTGCATACTCCCGGCCACACCAAGGGCGGCATCTGCCTGTATCTTCCCGGCTTCGATGGCAAGCCCGGCCTGCTTTTCTCGGGCGACACGTTGTTCCGCGGAGCCACTGGCCGCGTCGATTTCGAGGGCGGCAGCGCCCGCGAAATGCGTGCGAGCCTGCGCAATAAGCTCGCCGCCCTGCCCGACTCGACGATCGTGTATCCCGGCCATGAGGGTCTGACGACCATCGGCATGGAACGCCGTCGCGTCATCGAGGCGTTTTAGCGGAGCGGCGCCGAGGCGCACGCAATCGATCGGAGGATCTAAGTGACCGTCGAATTCGGAACTTTCATGGCGGGGGTTATGTCCGACCCGCTCATGCTTGCCGTTACGCTGCTCAACGTCGCCGTCATCGTCGTCAACGGCGCGACCGATGCGCCCAACGCCATCGCGACCGTGGTATCCACGCGCTCCATGAAGCCTCGCCCCGCGATCATCATGGCGGCTCTTTGCAACTTTTTAGGATTGCTCGTCGTCTCGGTGTTCACGAGCGCCGTCGCCAACACCATTTTCAAAATGGTCGATTTCGGCGGCGACAATCAAGCCGCCTTGGCGGCTTTGGCCGCGGCTATGGTGGCCATCATCGTCTGGGGCGCCGCAGCGTGGTTCTTCGGCATACCTACGTCGCAGAGCCATTCGCTTATCGCCGGCCTGACGGGCGCGGCCATCGCTGCAGTCGGCAGCTTCGATGCCATTAACTGGGGCGAATGGATGAAGGTCATTTACGGCATCCTGCTTTCGACCTTCCTCGGCTTCGGCATGGGGTGGTTGACGGCGAAAGTCATCGCGCGGCTCTGTCGGAATGTGCAGCGTGCCAAAGCGAACCAGGTGTTTCATTGGGGCCAGATCGTCGCGGGCGCAGGAGTCGCCTTCATGCATGGCGCCCAGGACGGCCAGAAGTTCATGAGCGTGTTCATGCTCGGCATCGCTTTGGCGGCCGGACTCGGCCAACCCGCCCAGCTCGCCTTGCCCGTATGGCTCATGGTGCTGTGCGCCGTGAATATGGGTCTGGGCACCGCGATCGGCGGCGAACGCATCATCAAAAACGTCGCCATGAATATGGTCAAGCTCGAGGTCTACCAGGGTTTCGCGGCAAGCGCTTCCGCCACGTTGTGCCTCATAGTGGCTACGTTCACCGGCATGCCGGTGTCTACGACGCACGTGAAAACGACGGCTATCATGGGCGTCGGCGCCGCCAAGCGCAAAAGCGCCGTGAAATGGCAGGTCGCCATCGATATGGTGAAGACCTGGGTGCTTACCTTCCCCGGATGCGGCCTCATAGGTTTCTTGATGGCCGAGCTGTTCCTACTCTTCGTATAAATGCGCGCCGCATCGCGCGTCGGCGCGCATGAGCGCCGCTGTCTGTCACATGAGAAAGGCCGACGATGAGTCTCAAGCAGAAATTCAACTATTTCGAAGCGTTCGAAAAACAGGCTGACTTGGCATGCCGAGAGGCCGAGTTGCTGATCGATATCATCGAGAATTTCCGTACGTCCGAAGCGCTCCTGGACGATATCAAGCGCGCGCATGAAATCGAGCATGCCGCGGATATGGTCTGCCACGACATTTTCGATGCGGTGAGCGTCGATTTCATCACGCCGATCGACCGCGAGGATATCATTTCGCTTACGCAGAGCATGGACGACATCCTCGATTATATGGAGGCCACCATCCAGCGCTTCTATATGTTCGATGTGCAGAGCATGCACCCTCGTGCGCTCGATTTCGCAAAGCTGCTCCTGAAAGGCTGCGAGGCCCTGCGCGCGGCTGCTTGCGAATTCAAGAATTTCAAGAACACGAAAAAGCTCAAGCCGCTTATCGTCGAGGTGGGCGATGTCGAAGAAGAGGCCGACGACCTGTTCTTCACCGTCATGCACGACCTGTATACGGGCGCTCGCAAGGACGCGGTGTCTTCGGCCGCGCTTAGCGATGTGCGCGAGGAAGCCGTCGATGTGTTTATCTGGGACAAGCTTTTCCAGCGCATGGAGAACACGGCCGACACGTGCGAGCGCGCTTCCGATATCATGCGTTCCATCATGATGAAATACGCCTAGGACGTTGCGGCGGCCTGGAGTATTTCGCGAATTCGCTTCGGCTTTTGTTCGCCGGCCACGCTTGCAAGCGCGTGGCCGGCGTTATTTTTCCAGGAGATGCTCCATTGCCCATCGCAGGGCCGCGACGCGCCGGGTTTTCTGCGCGAGCATCCAGAGCTTTCCCGTGGCCTCGAGCTCTTCGCGCAACGAGGCTTCGCGCCCAGGTGCCGCTTTCGCCAGCACGGCCGCTTCGTCGTCGGCGGTCGTTTCTAATTTCTGACTGATGAACACGGTGTCGAGCGCGATGTCGCGCGAAAGCTCGTCGAAGGCCTCGTCGTAGAGAGCGTCTTGCACCTCTTGGGGCTTCACGCGGTTCGCGATGCGGTATTCGCGGTAGGTGATGCCTTTCTCGGCCAATTCGGCCATGAACTCGTTTTTCTTGCGGGCCAATGCGTCGCGCAAGAGCGCATCGGGAATGATGCCGCTCAAGCGTGCACGCAGCGTTTCCGCCACGTAGTCTTCGCGCGCCTCTTCGACGGAGCGCGCGCTCGTCGATTCGTCGGCTGCCTTTTTCCTGCGCCGCGCTGCGATGGGGGTTTTAAGGTCGAGCTCCATCGCGGGCACGGGGTGCACGACGACGCCGAAGCGCAGTGTCTCGTGCTCGTCGAAATCGCCTATCGTCTCGATTTTCGGCGCGCCGACGAACGGCGGGCAGACCTCGGCGATTGTCTTGTCGGCTGCGCGGTTCGTCACATTTTCGCGCAGATAGGTTTC